>CALJDH010000270.1 GCA_938023895.1 uncultured Aliiroseovarius sp. | reverse complement strand
CGCGGCCGCACGTTTCGGCGTGGCTGCCATGCCTCCAAACGCGATACGGGCATCGGTGATGATGCCATCCTCGACCGATACGCTCAGCCCGGCGGCAACCGACGAGATATCTTCATCACGGCGCTTCGAAATCTTATAGGCTGCATCAATCTGCGTCGCCGTGGCGCGGGGGATGCGGATACCGGCGACAAACTCACCCTCGTTCCGGTCCTGTTTGCCGTAGTCGATGAAGAAGTCCTCTAGCGGCAGAGCGCGCGTGCCCTTGGTGCTTTGCAGCGTCACTTCGGCGCCGAGCGCGATCAGAACAGGTGGCGTGTCCCCGATGGGTGAGCCGTTCGCAATATTGCCCCCAATCGTGCCCATATTCCGCACCTGCCAGCCAGCAATACGGTCCCAGTATTCGCCCAGATGGGGGAAGGCCTGACGGATCGCGGATTGGCTTTCGCTATAGGTCACACCAGCGCCAATGGTCAGCGCCTCATCAGTCAGCTCTATAGATCTCAACTCGTCCAGATGAGTGATGAACACGACCGGAGAGATTGGCCGCATGAACTTCGTCACCCACAAGCCTACATCGGTCGACCCGGCAACGATGGTCGCTTTCGGGTTCTTGGCCAGTATGTCTGCGAAGTCAGCGACATCAAGCGGCAGGAGCGCACGGTCGTCTTCTGGACCGGTCTCGATGCGCGCGGTTTGGGTCAACGCCTTCAACTGTTCAGTCACAGTCGCGCGCTCGGTGTTCAGATAGTCATGCGCCGGAGTGCCATATTGGTTTACGGCCAGTGCTGCCTTTACGATGGGCTCGTACCCCGTGCAGCGGCACAGGTTCCCTTGAATGGCGGTTTCGACCTCATGGGCAGTCGGTTGCGGGGTCTCCATCCACAGGGCGTAAAGCGACATGACAAAACCGGGGGTACAGAAGCCGCATTGGCTGCCATGGAAATCGACCATAGCCTGCTGCACGGGATGCAAACGCCCCTCGGGGCCGGCGAGATGTTCAATCGTGACGATATGACAGCCGTTCAGAGACGCCAAAAAACGGATGCAGGCATTCACGGTTTCATAGTGCAGCACGCCATTCTGAAGCCGCCCAACCATAACCGTACAGGCCCCGCAATCGCCTTCCGCACAGCCTTCCTTGGTGCCGGTCAGACGTTCCTCAAGCCGCAGATAGTCCAGAAGCGTCAGTGTGGCTTTCACGCTTGGGACCGTCTTTTCCTGTCCGTTCAGAAGAAAGCGAATGTTGCTTTGATTAGTCATGCGGCCTCCTACAACCTATCCCGCGCGGGCGGGTATGAAGGTGAGTTTACGGCGCGTGACTGCACGGGAAAACGATGGTCTTTGGGAAATACTTTCAACAGATCGTTGATAATGACTATGATAGACACACGCCGCACCGAGGTGCCTTGAGAATAGTAAGGAAGCCCAATGGCATATATGGAAAGCCTGCGAGTCTTTTGCCGCGTGGTCGAGCTTGGCAGCATCACATCTGGCGGGCGCGACCTGCGTCTGACGCCGGCTGTGGCAAGCAAAAGGATCAAGGAACTTGAAAAGCATCTGGGGGTCCGGCTGTTCAATCGCACGACTCGGTCGCTGACCCCCACAGAGGTGGGGCAGCAGTTCTATTCCGAAGCCCTGCGCATTCTGGAAACGGTGGACGAGGCTGAAAGTGTCGTTGCGCGTTTCTCGGACGCGCCACGGGGCACGGTTCGTGTGACTGCCCCCATGGCCGCCGGGCGGCGGATCATTGCCCCGTTGGTGCCCGAGTTTGTGGACCAGAACCCAAATATCGACGTCCGGATGCGGATGTCCGACCGCAAGGTCGACATTCTTGCCGATGGGCTCGACGTGGCCTTCTTCGTTGGCACGCCGCATGACAGCAGCCTGAAGCTTCGCAAGATTGCCGACTGCACGCGTGTGCTTTGCGCGACGCCCAAATACCTCGAACAGACGGGCACACCGCAGCACCCCGAAGACCTACTGCACGGTCACAACTGTCTGTTGCTGCGCTATCCCAGGTCACCCGAGTATTTCTGGACACTTAGCACCGAGGCTGGGTATCGCAAGTTCGAGGTGTCGGGGAAATACGATGCGGATGACAGCGATGTTCTGTTGAATTGGGCACTGGACGGGCGCGGGATTGTGAACAAACCGCTCTTTGAGGTCGCCGAGCATCTGCAATCGGGACGGTTGGTGGAAATCCTGCCCAATGCCCGCCCCATGCCGTCGATGTTCGGATGCCTTTACCCACACAAGAAACTGCAGGACCCGAAGGTCCGACGATTGGTGGACTTCGTTGCACGCCGCGGGTTGGAAATGCTCAAGGCAAACAGCCCCCTGACAACGTAAAACGCCTGCCACGGAGAACCGGGCGGGCGCTGTTTTCGCTCGTTTGTCAGGTCAGAAATCGATTTCGATGGCGATGCCTTTTTCGATTGCAAGCTCTACGACCGACGCGGCCACGGCGAGGTCCTGAAGCCCGACGCCAGTCCCGTCAAACAGCGTGATCTGATCGTCAGAAGTCCGTCCTGGATTGGTTCCGTTGATCACCGCGCCGATCTGCGCCACGTC
>CALJDH010000269.1 GCA_938023895.1 uncultured Aliiroseovarius sp. | reverse complement strand
GGACGGTACTGAAATCCGCGCCATCCCGGCCCCGAAAGGTGGCTCGCGCAAGTTCTGCGACCGCATGAACAAATTCGCGCAGCAAGAAGGTCTGCCCGGCATGGGCTATATCTTCTGGCGCGAGAAGACCGCAGATGCCGTCGCGCAAGAGCTGGGCATCACCGTGAAAGAAGCCCAAGCCAAGCTGAAATCCGGCGAAGTCGAAGGCGGCATGGAAGCTGCTGGCCCGCTGGCCAAGAACATCGGTCCCGAGCGCACCGAAGCCATCCGCCAGCAACTGGGTCTGGACATCGGCGACGCAGCCTTCTTCCTGGGTGGCAAGCCGCAAGCCTTCGAAGGCGTCGCAGGCCGTGCCCGTACCGTCATCGGTGACGAGCTGGGCCTGACCGACAAAGACCGTTTCGCCTTTGCTTGGATCGTGGACTTCCCGATCTTCCAGCTGGACGAAGAAAACGGCGGCCTGGACTTCGACCACAACCCGTTCTCGATGCCGCAAGGCGGTCTGGACGCGCTGCTGGGCGATCCGCTGCACGTCAAAGGCTTCCAGTATGACTTGGCCTGTAACGGTTACGAGCTGGTGTCGGGCGCGATCCGAAACCACCAGCCCGAGATCATGTTCAAGGCCTTCGAACTGGCCGGCTATGGCAAGAGCGAAGTGATCAAGCGCTTCGGCGGTATGGTCAACGCGTTCCAGTACGGCGCGCCCCCGCACGGTGGCTGTGCTGCTGGTGTCGACCGCATCGTGATGCTGCTGGCCGATCAGGAAAACATCCGCGAAGTGATGATGTTCCCGATGAACCAGCGCGCTGAAGACCTGATGATGAACGCCCCGTCCGAGCCGCAGAACGAACAGCTGCGCGAATTGCACCTGCGGGTCATTCCACAAGAGTAATTTGGCCACCGTCATCGCATATCAATAATTCCCCTGGCACAATCAGGCTTGCCCACACATGCTGTGAGCGCAGTCTGGTGCCAGGAGAACAGAATGTCATTCGACCCACGCATTGCACAAAACCGGTTTGGGTATGGGCCGGGACCGGGCATTGAACCGCCGCGCTCTGTCCGGCAAATGTTGGATCGTCTGGCCGGGCCGGACACGCAGGCCACCCGCTTTCCGATCTCGGGTTTCGTCGATGTATTCGGCGATCTTCAAGAAATCCGCGACCTCACCACCGCCTTTCGCAAGGCACGCAACAAAGGTGGTGACGAGGTCGAAACAACCAAAGCCGCCCGCAAAGAAAAATACCGCGAGATGAACCGCAAGCGGGACGCATGGTTTCTGGCCGCGATTGCGCGCTGCTGTACGGCCGAGGATGCGTTGCGCGAGCGTCTGGTGCGCTTCTGGACCGACCATTTCACTGTTGTCGGCAAGGGTGCGCTGTTCAAAAGCGTGGCCTCGACTTTTCCCGAGGATGTCGTGCGGCCCCATGTCACCGGGCGCTTCGCCGATATGCTGCGCGCCAGCACCACCCATCCGGTGATGCTGCACTATCTGGATCAGTTCGCCTCGGCCGGGGAAGGCAGCAAGCTGGCGATGAACGGCAAGCGCAGCCTGAACGAAAACTTGGCGCGTGAAATCCTTGAGCTGCACACGCTGGGGGTGGACGGCAGCTATACCCAGACCGACGTACGCGCCTTTGCCAACCTTCTGGCTGGGTTCGCCCCGGGGAAAGAAGGCCGCGCGACCTATCGCCCGAATTGGGGCAATCCAGGGCCGGAAGTCGTTCTGGGCAAGTCCTATGGCCGTCAGAAACCTCGGGTCGAAGATGTTTTTGAGGCGCTGGAGGACATTGCCCGCCACCCGGACACCGCTCGCCATATTGCGCACAAGTTTGCCACCCATTTCGTATCGGATGACCCCGATCCGGATCTGGTTAATGCTCTGACCACTAGCTTCACAGACAGCGACGGCGACCTGATGGCGCTCTATAGCACTCTGCTAAACCACCCCGCTGCGTGGGCACCCCAGCAAATGAAGATCAAACAGCCCTTCGATTACATTGCGTCCGCCCTGCGGGCCTTAGGCGTGTCTGTAGACACGCTGGCATCCCTCAAGCGCAAGGACCGCAATCTGCTGTTCTTTGGGCCGCTGAAGCTGATGGGACAACCATGGGAAAGCCCCGGCGGCCCAGATGGCTGGCCGGAGGACGCCGCGCATTGGATCACACCGCAGGGGCTGGCCGCGCGCATTCAGTGGGCAGTCTCGGCCCCGTCGTCTTTTGACGTGAAGCTGCCAGACCCGCGCGGCTTTGTTCAGACGGCGCTGGCCGGTCAAGCGTCTGAGGCAACCCAATTCGCCGCCCGCGCTGCAGAAACCCGCTGGGAGGCGATAGGCATCATCCTGTCCTCGCCCGAGTTTCAGCGCCGCTAGGAAGGAGATCGTCATGACGAAACATAATACCCTTCCCCGGCGCTCGTTTCTGAAGAACGCAGGCGTTCTGGGCTGCTCGCTCGCTGCAAGCCCGCTGGTCACACCGGTCAGCCTGGCCGCCACCCCCGGCGACCATCGTTTGGTGGTGATTGTCTTGCGCGGTGGCATGGATGGGCTGGACCTTGTGCGTCCGGTCGGCGATCCCCTGTTTGCCGGTCTAAGGCCGAACCTGTCCTCGGCGGACCCGAAACTTCCCCTGACGGACTTCCATGCCCTGCACCCGGCGGCGGACAAACTCCACGATCTTTGGACGGCAGGCGAGCTGGCGTTTGGCCAAGCGGTCTCGACCCCTTATCGCAACAAGCGCAGCCATTTCGATGGGCAGGATATACTCGAGGCCGGTGTTGGTGCGGGCGGTGCGATCCGGGATGGATGGCTGAACCGGTTGGTGCAGACCATGCCCGACACACAATTGCGCACGGCATTGGCGGTGGGGCGCGAAGATTTACTGATTCTCAGTGGGGGCGCCGCCACGTCCGGGTGGTCCCCGGACGTGACCCTGCCCCTGTCCGAGGCGTCCCGGCTGTTGATGGCACGGGTGTATGACGGTGACCCTCTGTTCTCTGCTGCCTTGGGCGAGGCGATGGACCTGACCGATGTGCTGCGCTCAGGGCTTCAGCCGAACGCGGATGACGTCCCGGACGATCCCGATGACATCATGTCAGACGCCATGATGATGGCCAAGGAACACCGCGGCACACGCGGCATCGCATCCTTCACCGCCGAGATGCTACGGCAGGACACACGCATCGCATCGTTCTCGATAGGTGGGTGGGATACCCATGTGGCTCAGACGTTGAATTTCAAACGGGCCCTAAGCACACTTCAAGATGCGATCATAACCTTGAAAGCCGAGCTTGGTCCGATATGGGCCAAGACCACTGTTCTGGCGATGACCGAGTTCGGGCGAACGGTTCGCCAGAACGGCAGCAAGGGGACAGATCATGGAACAGGCGGCGCCGTGATCATGGCAGGTGGTGCTGTGCGTGGGCGCAAAATTTACGGTGACTGGCCCGGCCTCGCGGAAGAGGATCTGTATAATCGCCGCGACCTGATGCCGACCGCGGATATCCGCCTCTATGCGGCGGCGGCGATGCGGGGGCTGTTTCACGCAACCCCATCTGAGATCGAGAACACTGTTTTCCCGGACCTGGACCTTTCCCCCGGGCTTCCCAGCTTCATCGCGTAATCAAGCTAGAATCGAATAGGGCGCACCTTTAAAAAGTGCGCCCGATACTCATAACAACAGAACGTTTACAAATTAAGGTAGGGTTAACCAGCCAAGGGCTGCGTTTCGATGATCTGACCCGTTGCGTCACTCACGGGTGCATTGGGCTCGACCACCGCAAGAACCACGGCAGTAACCATCATGACCGCGCCCGCAATCAATACGGTCCAGTCGATAACGGCATTCCCCAGCTCTTCATCAGCAAATTTCTTGATCAGGTCTTTCACGATATCAACCTCGCAAATTGATTCTTATACCCTTCCTCATATTTCAGAATGCCCCTGAAAAAGGGCGGAAATGAGGAGGGCCGAGGTTAATTTCGTGCCAGATGTTTTCGATAAATCCGCTTAAAGCTGTCGTCTTTCCCTTAATCGATCCTCAACCAAATGTGTCACATGGGCCATATCTGCCCCCGTGGATCGCCCTGCATCCCGGGCGGATGCAAGACGCTTGGCCGCGACAGCAAGCCCTTGATCATGAGCCGACAAGGCAAGCCCGCCCAGAAACTGAGCGATGTAGTCCTGCGTCGCACCGTCACCACCCTCGCGCATGATTTGGGCCAGATGCGACAGGTCGTCTTGCAGCGCCAGCGCATCCGGGGCGATCACATCATTCGGAAGCGAACGCGGAGCAACCGGCCCTTCTTGGTGCGGCAAGACACTCAGAATTGCTTGTTGAAACGCAGCCAGGCTTTCAACTGGTTTTTCCAGGAAACCGTCTGCACCAGCCTCAAGCGCGGCATCACAGGTGCCGGCATCACCGCTCATCCCAAGGATCACAGGCACGCGGATCGCATCGCCTGAAAGCTCTTCAATCAAGTCCGCACCGAATCCATCGGGAAGACCCATATCAACAATCACGACCGTCGGCCGATAAACGCGAAGATGTCGATGAGCAGCGGCCAGATTGTCGGCCCGACGGATCCGCGCACCAGAGCGTAAACACAACAGGCGGATTGCCTCGGACGCAAATCGGCTGTCTTCAACCACCAGCACAGTCATCCCGTTCAGGGGGCGGTCGGCAGTCGGCGGTTGGGTCATCATGAAGGCTTCCAGTTCATCGCTCATCTTCATGCTCCTTTCAGGGATCACCTTGGCGCAAAACTGCCTAACAACCGGTTAACCCCAGAAACGCAACGGCATACCGCGCCTGTGGCACAGTGCCGCTTGCCCTGAAGGGGCCGCTTATGCATAAGCAGCACAGCATTTGAATTGGGAGAGACAAGATGATCGGACGCCTGAACCACGTAGCCATCGCCGTGCCAGACCTTGAGGCCGCCGCAGCGCAATACCGCGACACGCTGGGTGCCAAAGTGAACGCACCTCAGGACGAACCCGATCACGGCGTGACCGTCGTGTTCATCGAGCTTCCCAACACCAAGATCGAGCTGCTCTACCCGCTGGGAGACAACTCACCCATCGCAGGCTTCCTTGAGAAGAACCCGTCGGGTGGCATTCACCACATCTGCTACGAGGTTGACGACATCCTTGCTGCCCGTGACCAACTGCAAGCCTCGGGCGCGCGCGTTCTGGGCACGGGCGAACCGAAGATCGGCGCCCACGGCAAGCCGGTTCTGTTCCTGCACCCGAAAGACTTCACCGGAACTCTGGTGGAACTGGAACAAGTCTGATGTCGATCACCGCCGCCGCCGTCCTTTATGTCGTAATCTGGTTCGTGACCATGTTCGTGGTCCTGCCGATCCGCTTGCGTACCCAAGGCGACGAGGGCGAGATAGTGCCCGGCACCCATGCAGGCGCCCCGGCCAACTTCAAACTGGGACGTACGCTTTTGATCGTGACCATCGCGGGCACGATCGTCTGGGCGATCATCGCGGGGATCATCATCTCGGGCTGGATCGGGGTCGAGGATATCGACTGGTTCGACCGCTACGATGACACCAGCGGATAAGAAAAGGGCGCCCAGCGGGCGCCCTATTTCGTTCTAGCGTCCTGCAAGACGGTGGAACATATGCGTGAAGCTCGCGGCCCCCAGAATGGGGATCAGCAGGTTCACCAACGGCACCGACAGCGGCACCGCCATCAAACACCCAGCAAACCAGATCTGCGCATTGTGGCGACGACGCAGCGCGTGCGCGTCTGCGCGGGGCATGCGGCGCATGGCGGCCATGGTGAAGTATTCCCGGCCCAGCAGGTATCCGTTCACCGCGTAGAACAGGATGGGGGCCAACGGACCCACAAAGAAGAACAGGATCAGGGCGATCAGGTTCACGCCGACAATCACGCCGAAAAAGCCAAGGCTTTCGCGGACGTCGTTCAGGAGTGACGTCTCGGGGTTGGGCGGCAGATGCGGATAGTGCTTGGCTTCGACCGCGTCGGCGACTTCGTCCAGAAACAGACCCGTGAAGGCGCCCGCGACGGGGACCATCAGGATTACCGACAGCACCAACATCAGCAGGACCGACGCCCAAAACGCCAGCCCGTTGACCCACGAGATCTCGCCCACGAAGGGCAGCGACAGCGTGTCGGGGACCAGAAAGCCCACAAGCCACGTCATCGCGAAGGTGATCGCGGCCAGAAGGCCGAGGGTCAGACCCAGCCCCTTCAGCAGTACATTACGAAAGCGCGGGTCGCTAAGTTGACCGAGGGCGCGGAAAAAGTCGTCAAACATTAGCTTTCAATCCAAGTTGTGAGGGCATCCAGATCCGGGCGCGGGCGTTCGGGCGGGGCAACGGTTTCGGTGCCGATATGGATGATCCCTGCAACGCTTTCGTGACTGTCCACGCCAAACGCATCGCGGGTGAAATCCGCGTCAAAGCTGGCCCAGCCAGACAGCCAGTTCGCCCCCCAGCCCGAGGCCAAGGCGGCGTTCAAGAGCGCCAGACAGACAGCACCGGCAGAATAGGTTTGCTCGATCGCTGGCACCTTCTCGCTATCTACGGGGCTTGCCACCACCACCACGGCCAGAGGGCTGCGATCGTAGGCGATCTGTTCTTTCTCGATCTTTGCAGGATCAAGACCCAGCGCAGCACCGCGCTCGGCCACCAGCGCGTGGGCGCGAGCTAGGGCAGGCTTTTCCAGCACCACAAAGCGCCACGGCTCCAGCTTGCCGTGATCCGGCGTACGGGCGGCGGCGGTCAGGATGGTTGTCAGCGTGTCGCGATCCGGGCCGGGACCAGTCAGGGTTTTGGCGGGGCGCGAGCGGCGGGTCAGAAGGAAATCAAGCGCCGCTTGGTTGCGTTCAGGCATCGTTTTGTCCTTGGTCAGAGCAATATCTTGCTTGGCCGCGGGACGCGGCTGGCTTGGGGGATATGTCGGGTCTGCGCAGCCCAACGTCAAGATGTTAAGTCACTTTACATTGAAGAAATCGGACAGGT
>CALJDH010000268.1 GCA_938023895.1 uncultured Aliiroseovarius sp. | reverse complement strand
CGCCGCGCCCTGATCGTGAAGACCGACCTTGGTCCGCGACTTGTGATGTTTGACGGGTTGGCGCAGGTCATCAACAATGAAAGCCAGCGCCTGACCACCACACGGTTCGAGGATTTCACCTATAACATCGCCTCGCTGATTAGCGGCGCCGATGCCGGTGCACGCACGATTACCCAGATTTATACGCCCGAACTGTTGAACCCGCCCATCGCAACAATGGTCGAGACCGGCGAAACTCGCGCTGCCCTGCGCGCCGAGGGGCACTTTCGCAACGCTCAGGCGCTCTATTCCATCGTGACGGCCATGGCGGGCTATTCTATGCTGATCGTCGCCGGTTTCAGCCGATTTGGGTTGTGGCGGCAGGTTGTCATCGCGCTGGCCGTTGTGGCTGTGCTTCAGTCGCTCGACAACTCCATGCTTGATCTGGCGCGCCGCACAGAAGGTGGTGTTGGGCTGGTCTATCTGGCAACTCTTGTCGGTGCTGCTTTCAACGCGGGGGTCCTTTACATGGCCACGCGTCCCTCGATTTCCGATATACGCCGCCGTCGGCGCACTTTGCGCGAGCGCGCCCGACAAACATCCGAGGCAAACGCATGAGGCTGCATTTCTATATTGCCCGCCGCTTTCTGCGCTCGTTCCTCAGCATGCTGTTCGTACTGGGAATCATCTTTGTGCTGCTGGATATGGTCGAAAGCATGCGCAAGTTCGATGCCGCGGCGATTGGGTTTGCCAAAGTGTTGGAGTTGACCCTGCTGCATGCTCCACTCTGGATGTATCGCATCCTGCCTTTGGTCGTGATCCTGTCCACGCTATGGATGTTCCTAAGCCTCGCGCGGAGTTCGGAAATGGTCGTAACGCGTGCGGCGGGACGATCCGCCCTGATGACGCTCATTTCGCCCGTGGTGACGGTATTCCTGTTCGGCATTCTTGCAGTTGCCGTCGGAAACCCAATCACAGCTGGAACCAACAAGAAATATGAACGCATATCGGCGCAATACAAAGGCGGCGGGGCGTCGGTACTGTCGATTGCCTCGGACGGGGTTTGGTTGCGCCAAGGCAACGAAAGCGGGCAAACCGTAATCCGTGCTGATCGCTCAAACCTCGAAGGGACCGAGCTTTTTGACGTGACCTTTTTTTCCTTCTCGCCAGAAGGTCCGCCCACACTGCGCATCGAGGCGGCAAGCGCCAAGCTGGAACCCGGACACTGGGCCATTCGCGGGGCGAAGGTTTGGGATTTGATCAGTGATGCCAATCCCGAAAGCACAGCCATTCAGTATCCAATGTTCTCGCTGGCATCGAACCTGACGCAAGAACAGATCCGTGACAGCTTCGGCAAGCCCAGCTCGATCTCGATCTGGGATCTTCCGCGCTTCATTGGCCAGCTCGAGGCCGCTGGCTTTTCGTCCCGTGCTCACCGGGTCTGGCTGCATATGGAACTGGCCATGCCGGTTTTCTTGGTCGCGATGGTCCTGATCGGCGCGGGTTTCACCATGCGCCACACCCGGTTTGGCCGGACCGGCATCATGGTCCTCTTTGCCCTGATGATGGGGTTCGGGGTCTATTTCATCCGCAACTTCGCACAGATCCTCGGAGAGAACGGTCAGATCCCAATCCTTCTGGCCGCTTGGGCTCCACCGATTGCCGCGATCCTTTTGCCCTTGGGCATTCTTCTGCATCTGGAGGACGGCTGATGGGCCTGTCACAGCACCTGCGCGCCGGACGATTGGCGATGGCCCTGCTTGCAGGGTCTGTCAGCACCTTCGCGCTGACAGCAGCCCCGGTCGCGGCCCAGACCGCCAGCTTGATCGCCGATCAAGTGCGCGTTGTTGGAAATGGCGGACTGGTGGCGGAAGGCAATGTCGTGGTGCTGTTCGAAGGCACGCGTCTGACGGCGTCTCGGGTATCATATGACAAGGCGACCGACACGCTGTCCATTCGGGGCCCGATCACCATTACCCGTCCCGATGGCACGATTCTGGTGGCCGATGAAGCCACCCTGTCCGCGGATCTACGCGATGGCATCCTGACCAGCGCGCGTCTGGTGCTGGACGAGCAATTGCAGATCGCCGCCGCCCAGATCAACCGTGTGCAAGACCGCTATACACAGCTGTCGCGTGTCTCGGCCTCGTCGTGCCATGTGTGCAAAAAGAACCCGGTTCCCCTGTGGCAGATCCGCGCCGAGCGCGTGGTCCACGATGAAAAGGAACGCCAATTATACTTCCACCACGCGCAACTTCGCGTGGCGGATATACCTGTCTTCTATCTGCCGCGCCTGCGCCTGCCCGATCCATCACTGGATCGCGCCACCGGCTTCCTGACCCCAAAGATCCGCACCAACACCACCCTTGGTTTCGGCCTGTCCGTCCCGTATTTCGTCAAGCTTGGCGATCACGCGGACATCACGGTTTCGCCCTATATCGCCGACAAAACCCGCACGTTAGAGCTGCGCTATCGTCAGGCCTTCCGCGCTGGCGACATTCTGGTCGAGGGCGCGGTAAGCCAGGACAGCATTCTGGCAGACGAAACACGTTTCTATGTGTTTGGTGAAGGTGAATTCCAGCTGCCCTACGACTTCACCCTGTCTTTCCAGCTGCAAGAGGTCTCGGACCCCGGCTATTTGCTGGACTACGGCTATTCTGATCAGGACCGGTTGCGCAACGCGATCGAGTTGATGCGCGCACGTCGGGACGAGTTCGTCTATGCCGGGATCACCCGCTATGACACCCTGCGCGCGTCCGAGCTTCCGATCTCGGATCAGCTGCCTTTCGCACAGATTGATGCATTCTATGAACGCCGCTTCCATCCCGGCGGCTTTATCGGGGGCGAGCTACGTACAAACCTGTCATGGCAAGCTCATTTCCGCGAAAGCCAGCTGGATATCCTTGGGCGGGACGTGGCGCGCATCGGGGCTGGTCTGAACTGGCGCCGCGACTGGATTGGTCCAGCGGGTCTGGTGATCGAAGGTCAGGCCGGTCTGGACGCAGATGTCTATTGGATCGAACAGGACAGCAACTATCAGACCGAACAAAGCTTCGCGACGCCTTCTGCTGGCGTGACACTCCGCTGGCCTCTGTCCCGCGTGGGCGAGAACGGATCGGTCGATGTAGTAGAACCTGTCGCCGCGCTGGCATGGTCCGAGCAAGTTGGCGCAGATATTCCCAATGAAGACAGCCAGTTCGTGGAATTTGACCAGGGCAACCTGTTTGATTTAAACCGTTTTCCCGGCAGCGACCGTCGCGAAGAAGGACTGCGGGCTGCCGTTGGGCTTAGCTGGACCCGTAATACACCGTCGGGCTTGGGCTTTACCTTGGCTGCAGGCCGTGTGTTCCGCGAGGTCGATCTGGGCCAGTTTTCCGACGCCTCTGGCCTGTCAGGGCAGAACTCGGACTGGCTTTTGGGGGCTTCTGTCAATTTTGCCGGAAATGTCTCGGTGCAGGGGCGTGCGCTGTTGGATGATGATTTCGGGCTAACTAAATCTGAAACACGCGCCGCATGGCTGACTGATGAATTCCAACTAGGTGCTGCGCATATCTGGGTGATCGAGGATCCCGCCGAGAACCGCCTCACCCCCACACATGAACTGCGTCTGGATAGTTCCTGGAAGGTCGGCGACTTCTGGACGATCACCGCCGATGGCAGCTTTGACATCGAGGAAAAGCAAGCCACGCGCGCCAGTTTAGGGGTGGAATATCGAAATGAATGTCTTTCGGTTGATCTTTCCCTCTCGCGTCGCTTCACAACCTCTATTAATGTAGAGCCAACAACTGATTTTGGTCTGCAATTCGAACTGATCGGATTTGGAAGCGGCCGCGGGGCAGCGGTGAATAAATGCAGCGGCTAACGCCACCGCGAATAAAACGCCAAGGATCACAATCAGAAATTACGAGCTTTATGCGATACAGGAAAATACCGATGGGATTTCTTAGCCAATCTAAAGCGCATCACCATAAGCGCAAAGTGACTGCGTCGGCATGGACATGCGCGGCTTCCGGTCTGGTCTTCGGTCTGGTTTCTTTGGTCGGTTTGGGTGCCGCACCAGCACAGGCCCAGAACATTTTCGCACCTGTTCTAAAAATCAATGACAGCGTGATCACCTCGTACGAGCTATCCCAGCGCATGGCCTTCTTGACTGTGCTGCGTGCGCCGGGAAATATACGCGAGTTGGCACTGAAACAGCTGACCGACGAAACCCTGCAACAGCAGGCTGCCAAAAGCGCTGGCGTCTCCGTCACAGCCGAAGAAGTTCTGGCAGGCATGTCCGAGTTCACGGGCCGTTTCAACCTGAAGGTTGAGGACTTCAACAAGATCATCGCGCAAGCTGATGTCGCGCCAGAAACCTTCCGCGACTTCGTATCCAACGGCTTGGCTTGGCGCACTGTTATCAGGCAGCGCTGGCAGGGCCGTATCAATGTAACCGAGGACGAAATTGACCGTCAGCTATCCCTGACCGCTCCGGGTCAGAATGTCCGCGTATTGCTGTCCGAAATCGTCCTTCCAGCCGAAAACCCTGAAGCGATGCAAGACGCCAACGCGCGCGCGTCGCAACTGTCTGACATCACCACACTGGGCGCGTTCGCGGCCGAGGCCCGCAAAATTTCGGTTTCGCCGTCAAGCCGCAGATCGGGGCGTCTGGACTGGACCGAGTTATCGGATCTTCCCCCGGCCATCGCCGCGCAGATCGTGGCCTTGGAACCCGGTCGCGTGACAGAGCCGTTTCCTGTACAGAACGGGGTTGCCGTTTTCCAACTTCGTGCAATTGAAGAAGTGGATCGCCCCACGCCGGCAGATGTCACCGTCGAATATTCCGCTCTGATGATTCCGGGGGGACGCAGCGCCGAAGCCCTTGCCCAAGCTGCTGAAATCCGCGCCAACACAGACAGCTGTAACGATCTGTTCGGCAAGTTCCCCGGATCGACCGAAGCGCAAATCCAGCGTGAATCCGTACCCGTCGGCGATCTGCCCACCCGCTATGCGGTTGAACTGGCACAACTCGATGAGGGCGAGGCGTCGACTGCGCTGACCTCGGCGAATGGACAGAATCTTGTCTACTTGATGCTGTGTTCGCGCAGCCGCGAGTTACCCGAGGATGTCAGCCGTGAACAATTGAAAATTCGCCTGCAAAACCAGCGTTTGCAAGCGTTCTCGGTGGCCTATCTGGAAGAGCTTCGCGCAGCCGCCTTTATCGAGGAATTTGACGCGCAATGACCGCTGATCGCAGCGTGTCGGAGCATCTTTCGCCCGTGGCCCTGACCATGGGCGAACCGGCAGGTATCGGACCCGAGATTGCTGCTAAGGCCTTTGAAACCTTGCGGGAAGATGTGCCGTTCTTTCTGATCGGCGACCCGCACCACCTGCCCGAAGGTGTGGATTTCACGCAGATCGACCATCCTGCCGAGGCGCTTAGGGCCGAGTCCTTGCCGGTCTTGCCGCATGACTTTCAAACCCCGCGTGTTCCGGGTCAGGCACAGGCTGAACACGCACAAGCGGTGATCGACGTGATTGCCCGCGCGGTGGAGTTGACGCAGGCGGGAGAGTCTCTTGCGGTCTGCACCAACCCGATCAACAAGAAAGCGCTGAAGGACGGGGCGAATTTTCCATTTCCGGGCCACACCGAATATCTATCGCATCTTGCTGGGGACGCTGATGTGGTGATGATGCTGGCCTGCGACGAACTTCGCGTCGTCCCAGCCACGATCCATATCGCGCTGTCTGAAGTACCCGCCGCTTTAACACGCGAGACGCTAGAACAGGTCATCCGGACCACTCATGCTGCCTTGATCCGCGATTTCGGCCACACCGCTCCGCGCATTGCCATCGCGGGTCTTAACCCGCATGCAGGCGAAGGCGGCGCGATGGGCATGGATGAAATCAACATGATTGCACCGTTGCTGGAGGATCTGCGCGCCGAAGGGTTGGACCTGCTTGGCCCCCTGCCCGCCGACACGATGTTTCATGCCAGCGCGCGCGCAGGCTATGACGCGGCGGTGTGCATGTATCACGATCAGGCACTGATCCCGATCAAGACGATCGACTTTTCCGGTGGCGTCAACGTCACCTTGGGCTTGCCCTTCGTCCGCACCTCGCCCGATCATGGCACCGCCTTTGACATCGCGGGCACCGGCACAGCGGATGCCACATCTTTGATCAACGCCCTGCGTATGGCCCATCAAATGGGCCTCGCCCGCCGACAGGAGAGCCCCTCATGAGCCAGATCGACGGGCTGCCGCCCCTGCGCGAGGTGATCAATACCCACGGGTTGGTCGCCAAGAAATCACTGGGTCAGAATTTTCTTCTGGACCTGAACTTGACAGCGAAGATTGCACGAATGGCGGGGGATCTGTCGGGCTGTGATGTGTTGGAAGTCGGACCTGGCCCCGGCGGCCTGACTCGCGGTCTTCTGGTCGAAGGTGCGCGCAAGGTACTGGCGGTCGAGAAGGACAGCCGCGCCATGGCACCTCTGGCCGAGATTCAGGCAGCTTATCCGGGACGGCTTGAGGTCGTGAATGCGGATGCACTGGAACTGGATCCGCTTCAGCATCTGACGCCGCCGATCCGTATCGTCGCCAACCTGCCCTACAATGTGGGCACCGAGCTTTTGGTGCGGTGGTTGACGCCGCCCAGCTGGCCCCCCGCTTGGTCCAGCCTGACATTGATGTTCCAAAAAGAAGTGGCCGAACGGATCGTGGCCCAGCCGGGATCGAAGAAATACGGGCGCTTGGCCGTTCTAGCCCAATGGCGCACCACCCCACGCGTGGTGATGGAACTGCCGCCCGAAGCCTTCACGCCCCCGCCGAAAATTCATTCGGCTGTAGTGCATCTAGAGGCCCTGCCTGCCCCGCGGTTCGAAGCGGATGCAGGCAAGTTGCAAGCGGTCGTAGCCAAGGCCTTTGGTCAACGGCGCAAGATGCTGCGCGCTTCGCTTAAGGGCTTGCATCCCGAGATCGAGGACGTGCTGACTTCGGTCGGAATCAAGCCCACGTCCCGCGCGGAAGAGATCGACGTAGAAGCGTTCTGTGCTTTATCGCGGGCGTTGGGGTAAGCCCTTTTGGTAGCTCACTTCGTGAGCCTATAAGGGGCGCTGCCCCTCTGCGCTGTGCGCATTCACCCCGGGATATTTTCAACAGGAAAAATTCGAGGTCAGTGGTCAGGAATGCTCTTCCGCTGCGGTCTCGGACAGCGCGCGATTAAAGGCTTTCAGAGCATCCACATGGAAAATCGCCCCCCACAGCTCGGGTGGGTCGCCTTCGCCGCCAAGGGTCACGACCGGGATGTAGGGTTCGCCCGTAGCTTCAAACATGGGCATCACGACTTCTAGCGTTGTGTTGCCATCCACATAGATGCCGTCCTCGATCAACTCCCAGCAATGTTCTTCGCCTGCTTTGCGCGCGTGTTCGCGATCGCGCATCACCTGCGCCACGCGAACCGTGGACAGCAGATAGGCTTGTGGGCCAGCGGCAAGGTGAATGTTGCGACGCTCGAGTTGGGTCAGGAAGAAACTGCGGTCTACCAGTTGGCTGGAAAGTGCCGTCGACAGGGACACGGCAGACATCACGGCAATTCCGGTCTGCCAATCCCCTGTCAGTTCAAACACGATCATTGTGGTGGAAATCGGAGCGCCCAACACGGCCGCTGCGACGGCGCCCATACCCGCGAGGGCATAAAGGGTCTCGGATCCGGAAACGTCTGGAAAGATAGCCGTGGCAATAATCCCGAAGGCCAGTCCGGTCAGCGCGCCCACCATCAGCGCGGGGGAAAACACCCCGCCCCCCATGCGTCCGGCCATGGTGATGGCCACCGCGGCGACTTTTACCGCTACGAACAGAATTGCGACACCCGCTGTCAGGTTCCCCGTCAGCGCCGCCGAGGTCGTTTCGTACCCCACGCCAATGATGTGCGGAAAGTAGATCGCGATGGCGCCCAGCATGAAGCCTGAGACCGCCGGGCGCAGAATGCGTGGTAAGCGCAGCCGGTCCTGCACGGTATTGCCCAGATCCTCGGCCCAGAAAATCGAGCGCATCAGGATTACCGCCACAAGGCCAGAGATAAGCCCTAGGATCAAAAAGGCGGGGAGTTCGATATAGAAGGCCAGCGTGCCTTCATCGGGCAGAACGAATTCGGTCACGCCGCCATATTCAAGACGGTTTATCACGGTGCCGGACACAGCCGCGATGGCGATCGGGGCAAAGGCGTGGACAGCGAAGTGACGCAACACGACTTCCAGCGCGAACAGGGCGCCCGCAATGGGGGCGTTGAAGCTAGCGGACACTGCGCCTGCGACAGCGCAGCCCAGAAGGTCGCGCCCGGTGATGCCATTTGCGTTGATCCGTGCCGATATCCAGCTAGAGATGACAGCAGCCAGGTGCACGACCGGACCTTCGCGCCCGGATGACCCGCCCGTAGAGAGCGTGACAAGTGACGCAAGTGCCGACCCCAGACCGGCGCGTTTTTCCACCCGGCCCTCCCAAAGCGCAGCACCTTCGATCACGTCCGCAACCGCCCGTACGCGCCCGTCTGGCGTGAACCAGTTCAGGATCAATCCGACCAGCAATCCACCCAATGTCGGCAGAATCAAGATCCAGTACCAAGGCAAGGTTTCGGCAAAGCTGTGTAGGTGGGTCAGGTCATCGGTCCCGTAAAGCGCAGCCTGCAGCGTTTCGATCCCTTTACGAAACCCCAGTGCCGCCGCGCCGGAAGCAACTCCAATGATCAGAGCAATCAGCCAGAATTGTATCTGGCTGGGGCCTTTCTCAACCAGCACGTGCCACCCCTCGTGCGTTTTACAGCCGAAGGCCCGGATGCGCTGACCCATTATCTTTTTTATCTGTTTTATCATTGCGCTGCGCGTGTAGAACCCTTCCCAAGGTCCGTCATTTCCCATAAGTTGTTCCGGTTTCTCAGGGGAGGATGGGATGGCCATCGACACCGCGTTTACCGAGCTTTCGTCATTTCTAGGCGATCGTATCAGCCGGTCCAAGCCTGTTCTGGATCAACATGGCGGGTCAGAGACTCATTTTCGGCCCGCCCCGCCCGATATCGTGGTCTGGCCCGAGAACACCAATGAAGTCAGCAGGATCCTACAAGTCTGTAGCCAAACCGGATTGCCGGTGATCCCGTTTGGGGCTGGAACGTCTTTGGAAGGGCACACAAGTGCTGTCAAAGGTGGCGTGTGTCTGGACATGTCGCGGATGAACAAAGTTTTGTCACAAGACCCGGGCGATATGATTGCCGTGGTTCAGGCGGGATTGACCCGCGAAGAGTTGAACCATGAACTGCGCACCCTTGGCGTGTTCTTCCCGGTGGATCCGGGCGCAAACGCCACGTTGGGAGGCATGGCCGCTACCCGCGCATCAGGGACAACAACCGTACGCTATGGATCGATGCGCCAAAACGTCTTGGGCATGACTGTGGTTCTTGCGGATGGAAGAGTCGTTCGCACTGGGTCGCGCGCGGCCAAATCCTCGTCCGGGTATGATCTGACCGCGCTGTTTCTGGGGTCCGAGGGCACCCTTGGGATCATTACCGAGCTAACCTTGCGCCTGCATGGCCAACCCGAGGAAATCCGCGCTGGAATCTGCGCCTTTCCCAACATGGGCTCGGCCGTAGGTGCTGTGCAGCAGGTCATCCAGATGGGGCTTGCCGTGGCGCGGATCGAATTCGTCGACGAAGCCACCGCACGCGCCTTCAACCAATATGCCGGAACCGAGATGAACGAATGCCCGCATCTGTTGGTCGAGTTTCATGGCAGCACCAACAACGTCACTGAAGATAGCGACATTTTCCGCGAGATCGCCCGGGACTTTGGTGCCACCGGATATGAGCACGCGACCAAGACCGAGGATCGCAACGCGCTGTGGAAAATCCGCCATCACGCCTTCTACGCGGTGCAAAGCCTGCGCCCCGGTGCACGCGCGTTGGTCACGGATATTTGCGTGCCGATCTCTCAGCTGGCGCAGGCGGTCGAGGAAACGCGTGCAGATATCGAAGCCTCAATCGTGCCCGGCCCCATTTTGGGCCATGTTGGGGATGGTAATTTTCATGCCATCCTGCTGATCGACCCCGACAGCCCAGAAGAAATGGCCGAAGCCAAATCCCTTGCCGAGCGGATGAGCCGCCGGGCGCTGAAATATGAGGGCACCATCACCGGGGAACATGGGGTGGGCATGGGCAAGCTGCACCTGATGGAAGAAGAACACGGCATTGGCTGGGCGCTTATGGGGGATATCAAAACCGCGCTTGATCCCGGCAATATCTTGAACCCCGGCAAGCTGGTTCCGCCGCGCAACTAAGTTCAGCCAGCCAACAGTTCTTTCGCAGCCGCTTTAGCGGCATCGGTGATCGTATCGCCCGAGATCATCCGGGCGATCTCGTCCACGCGCTGATCAGACGACAAGGGCGATACGGTCGACAGCGTCACACCATCCGTCACCGCCTTGCTGACCCGCCAATGATGCCCGCCAAGGGCTGCCACCTGCGGGCTGTGGGTCACGACCAGCACCTGCCCTGCATCGGCCAGATCAGCCAATCGTCGTCCAACCGCATCGGCAGTTGCCCCGCCCACGCCGCGGTCAATCTCGTCAAAGATCATGGTCAGGCCGGTGGCGTCGCGCGTCAGGCAGACCTTCAGGGCCAGCAGGAAACGGCTGAGTTCCCCGCCCGATGCGATTTTGTTCAACGGGCCCGAGGGCGCGCCAGGGTTGGTGGCGACCGTGAATGTCACCGCATCCACACCGTCCGGTCCGGGGTCCGTTGCCGTGATGTCCGTCGTAAAAACAGCGCGTTCCATCTTGAGCGGGGCAAGTTCCGCGCCCATCGCCTGATTCAACCGTTTTGCGGCGTCCTGACGTGCCTTGGACAGCGCTTGTGCCGCCTTGTCGTACTGCGCACACGCGTCGGCCAATCCGGCTTCCAGCCCTGCGATTTCATCTGCGCCTGCGTCCAGCGCTGCCAGTCGTCCACGCAGGTCTTCGGCAAATACACCTAATTCGTCGGGCGTAGTCTGATGCTTGCGGGCCATGGCGCGAATGGCAAACAGCCGCTCTTCTACCAGCTCCAGCTCATGCGGATTGAAAGACAGGCTGTCCATTGCCGTCTCGACGCCCGACACAGCCTCGCCCAGCTCGTCCAATGCGCGCCCCAATGCAGCGATCGGAGCGTCCAACACGTCGCCGGCTTGCTCTGCCGCGCCTTCCAGCCAGCGCAGCGCATCGCCTAAACGTGCCTCGGCACCCTCGCCTGACCCCAATGCCTGATGGGCGCGCGAAATGTCTTCGCCGATCCGCTCGGCCCCTTGCATCAGGCGGCGGCGGGCGTCCAGCTCGGCATCTTCTCCGGGCTGCGGGTCTAGACTGTCCAGCTCGTCCACTGCATGGCGCAAGAACTCTTCCTCAGCCTTCGCGGCGTCAATCCGCGCCCGCGCCTCGTCCAGTGCCTTTGACGCCTGCGCAACGGCACGCCACGCGGTTTTTGTAGCGTCCACTGAG
>CALJDH010000267.1 GCA_938023895.1 uncultured Aliiroseovarius sp. | reverse complement strand
AGGACGCGATTATCTTTACCTCGGGCGGGTTTATCGGCCTGGCCACGCGCGTCGTGATGGGGCTGGACCTTGGCCCGTTCACCCGTGCGATCCTGCCGATCATGAACAGCTCGATCCACCGGATGCGGCTGATGCCTGCTGGTTTGACGCTGACCCAGTTCAACGCGGTTCCACATCTGGAACACAAAGACCGCCACCACGCGCAGACCCATTTCTAAGGGCGCATTTCGAAGGAGTTCACCCCATGACACATCTGTGGGTCCGTGCAGAGCAACGTGAAAACGAAGACCGGGTTGGCCTGACGCCGGACGGCGCCGCCGCGCTGATCAAGGCGGGCATCCGCGTGACGGTCGAGGAAAGCAGTGTCCGCGCCATCGGCATTGAGGGCTACAAGGACGCCGGCTGCGAGATCGCTGCGGAAAACAGCTGGCCCGACGCGCCGCTGGACGCGATCATCTTTGGCCTGAAAGAACTGCCCGAAGATGGCACCCCCCTGCCCCATCGCCACATCATGTTCGGCCACGCCTTCAAAGGCCAGCACTCGGGCCGCGCGCTTTTGGAGCGCTTCAAGGCGGGCGGCGGGACGCTCTATGACCTTGAGTATCTGGTGGATGAAACCGGCCGTCGCGTGGCCGCGTTTGGGTACTGGGCCGGGTTCGCCGGTGCGGCCGTGACGCTGAAAGCGTGGGCGGCGCAACAACACGGCAAGCTCTGCGGTCCGGTCGGCGCCTACAAGAACAAAGACGCCCTGATGGACGAGCTGCGCGCGGAACTGGACGCCACCGGTGCTGCCCGTCCCAACGCCATCGTCATCGGCGCACTTGGCCGCGTCGGCACGGGCGCCTCGGACCTGATGGAGGCGATGGGCGTCACCGTCACCAAATGTGACATGGCGGAAACTGCCCATGGCGGCCCGTTCCCGGAAATTCTGGACCATAGCCTGTTCATCAACTGCATTCTTGCCGGACCGCAGACCCCAGTATTCGTGCCGAAAGATGCCGTTTCCGCCGACCGCAAGCTAACCGCCATTGGCGACGTCGCCTGCGATCCCGACAGCGATTACAACCCGGTGCCGGTCTACAACAAAGCAACCAGCTGGGAGGCCCCCGCCCTGCGCGTCGCCGACGCCCCCGTGCTAGACGTGATGGCCATCGACAACCTGCCCTCGATGCTGCCCTTGGAAAGCTCGATCGACTATGCGGGACAGCTTTTGGCCTCGCTCGAAACCCTGACCGACCTGACATCGGGCGTCTGGGGCCGCGCGGAACAGACCTTCCGCACCCACATGAAAGACATCTGATGGAGACGCTGATCGGCACCCTTGCAGGCATCGTCAGTACGATCTGCTGGCTACCGCAAACCCTGCGCACATGGCGCACGCGGCAGACCAAGGATCTGTCGCTGTCGACCAACCTGCTGGTGCTTTTGTCCGTCACGCTCTGGCTTATCTACGGCGTCATGCTAGCCGCGTGGCCCATGGTTGTCGCCAACGCAATCGCGATTGCTTTGGTCGGCTCGATCATCATCGCGAAACTGAAATTCGGCTGAAAGGAGCCCTGTTATGACTATCCACTGGTGTGGCACCGGCCTGTCGGCCATCCCCGGCCTGCGTCGCCTGATCGAGAACGGGCGCGAGGTGACGGTTTGGAACCGGACCGTCGAAAAAGCGCAAGAGGCCGTGGGCGACCTGACCGACGACATCCGCGCGTTTTCGCTGGACGCTCTGGCCGAGGCGCTGAAGCCCGGCGACATCGCCGTATCGATGCTGCCCGGCGACCTGCACGTCCCCGTCGCCAAGCTGTGCCTTGAAAACAAAGCACATTTCGTGTCCTCCAGCTATATCGCGCCCGAGATGAAAGCGCTGGACGCGGAGTTCAAAGAGGCCGGACTGGCCTGTGTGAATGAAATCGGTCTGGACCCGGGCATCGACCACTTGATGGCCCATTGGTTGGTCGCGGATTACCGCGCCTCGGACGCCTATGACGCGGCCAATAAGCTGAGCTTCATCAGCTATTGCGGCGGCGTGCCGAAGATCCCGAACCCGTTCCGCTACAAGTTCAGCTGGTCGCCGCTGGGCGTGCTGAAAGCGCTGCGCTCGCCCTCGAAATCCATCAAAGACGGTGCGCCTTTCGACGTGGCCCGCCCGTGGGACGCGATCAGCGCCTACACCGCGCCGCTGCCCGAGGCCGAAAGCTTCGAGGTCTACCCGAACCGCGATTCGATCCCCTTTATGGAGGACTACAAGTTCGACCCCGCATGGGACGTCGACCTGTTCGTACGCGGCACCCTGCGCCTGAACGGTTGGGCCGACGCGTGGAAAAATGTGTTTGCCGAAGTTGAAACGCTAGAAGGTGCAGCAGGCGACGCCCGCCTGAAAGAAATGTCTGACCAGTTCTGGGACGAAAACTCGTATGACGACGGCGAACCCGACCGCGTCATCATGTGCGTCGCGCTGAAGGCTGAAAAAGACGGGGCCGAGGTCTATCACAAAACCTACGTCATGGACGCGTGGGGCGACGATCGCGGCACCGCCATGGCACGGCTTGTCTCGACCCCTGTGTCACTGGCCATCGACATGATCCTTGACGGAAAAGCTCCCGCAGGCGTCACTGCCGCCACCGCCGATCCCGAACTGATCGAGACATGGATGGGCCACGTCAACGAATTGGCCCAACACGTCGCCGTGGTCGATCACACCACCTGATCGCGACGTCGCAAAATGACCAGCATGGTGGTTAAGCCGTGTTAGGCTGACCCAAAAGGGAGGCCGCCATGCTGGACAAACCAAAGCCGAAATGGACAAGTTTCGAGAACGCCACCAAGGAAGATTTCCTTGCTGTCATGGACTA
>CALJDH010000266.1 GCA_938023895.1 uncultured Aliiroseovarius sp. | reverse complement strand
GAGGAAGTCCGCGCCGCGCTGGATGATCTGAAGGTTGAACGTATTGGTCACGGCGTACGCGCGATCGAGGATCTGGCGTTGGTGGATCGGCTGGCCGAAGACGGCGTGACGCTGGAAGTCTGCCCCGGTTCGAACGTGTTTCTGGGGGTCTATCCCAACCTTGCCGCTCACCCGATCGCCAAGCTGCGCGAGCGTGGGGTGAATGTGACCGTGTCGACCGACGACCCCCCGTTCTTCCGGACGGACATGAATAAAGAATACGAAGACCTGTCGCGCCAGTTCGGCTGGACCGCCGAGGACTTTCGCGACCTGAACGTGGTTGCCATTGACGCGGCTTTCTGCGACGAGGCCACCCGCACCCGCATCCGCAAAGAATTGGAGACGCAAGATGTATGATCACCTGACCGTTGTTGATCACCCCCTGATCCAGCACAAGCTGACCTTGATGCGGGATGAAGCCACGCCCACCAGCCTGTTCCGCCAGCTTCTGCGCGAGATCAGCCAGCTTCTGGCCTATGAGATTACCCGCGAACTGCCGATGACCACGAAAACCGTCACCACGCCGATGCAGGACATGGACGCGCCAACCCTTGCGGGGCGCAAACTGGCACTTGTGTCGATCCTGCGCGCAGGCAACGGTCTTCTGGATGGCGTGCTGGAGCTGATCCCCTCGGCGCGTGTGGGCTTTGTCGGTCTTTACCGCGACGAAGAAACGCTGGAACCGGTGGAGTATTACTTCAAGGTGCCCGAGCATATGGACGAACGTCTGGTGATCGCAGTGGACCCGATGCTGGCCACCGGCAACAGCTCGGTCGCGGCGATTGATATGCTGAAAAAGTCGGGTGCGAAGAACATCCGTTTCCTGTGCTTGCTAGCCGCCCCCGAAGGTGTTGCGCGCATGAAAGAGGCACATCCGGATGTGCCGATCATCACGGCTTCGCTGGATGAGAAGCTGAACGAGAAGGGCTATATTGTGCCGGGTCTGGGGGACGCGGGCGACCGGATGTTCGGCACCAAGTAAAGCGATACGGCATACGCCATGAAGCGCGCCCGTCTGGTCATCAGGCGGGCGTTTTCTATTCGCCG
Source organism: uncultured Aliiroseovarius sp. (assembly GCA_938023895.1). Classification (GTDB taxonomy): domain Bacteria; phylum Pseudomonadota; class Alphaproteobacteria; order Rhodobacterales; family Rhodobacteraceae; genus Aliiroseovarius. The sequence goes on along the minus strand of CALJDH010000266.1, from coordinate 2,440 downwards.
CAGACGCCCTGCAGTCTGACCCAGTCGTCATCGGACAACAGGGACTTGGCGAGGGTTTCGGGCACCGGATCGGCCTCGATCAGGTCCAGCGTTGTCTCGCCCGTCAGGTCCAGCGCATAGGCATAGGGCGTTGCGCGGACGCCTTGCGCCTTGAACCGGTCCAGTAGGGCTGTCGTAGGCACCTCTGATTGAGGTGTGGTCAAAAGATCTTCGGCATACTCATCAATTGCAGTCTCGGGCAGAAAGCCGGTTGTCAGCAGGTGCACCGTTCCGCGCAGGCCAACATGGTTGAGCAGCGGGATTATCGGATCTGTGCTATCTCGACGCAGCTCTTCGGCTAAAAGAAAGCCTGCCAGCACGTCCGGATGTTCGAAATCTTCAATAAGGGCACGGTTTAGAAGCGTGATATTTCCAGGCAAATGCTGGGTTGTCTGCACGGCTCCGGACAGCACGACCACGCGCAGGTCCGGATTGCCGGTTGTCGTCCGGGCCAATCGGGTCAACACCGCACGTCCGTCGCGCCCACGGCACTCCTGCCCCGTGATACGCCCGATCCGCGTCAGGATTTGCTGCCCAATCGCGGCGCGTGTGGGCTCGGGTACAACCGAGACAGTGTAGCTGCGCAACGCGCCCGGCAGCCAGAATACGGCCAACAGCAGCAAAGATGCCAGAACTCCTGCCGTCACCCAATGACGCAGCCGTCCGGGGTGTGGGCGGCGACGCTCGATCAGTTTGCGCACCTTTTCAAGCGCGCGGATCATGTCTTCGTCCTCGGTTTCCAGCTCTTCGGTGGCATCATCGCCAGGGCGGAAGATCGCGGGACGTTCGCCGGGATTGACGCGCTGGATCGCGGGCAGGGACCAGTGGTTCAACACGTTCTCGCGCATGTCCGAGATCGTCAGCGTCGCATTCCCAAGAGACAACAGAACATCCACCCTTTGTGCCCCTTCTTCTGGGCGCCAAAGAGCTGTGGCCTCAAGCCGGTCATATTTGGTCAGGGCCGTCATAATGGGACGGGGCTTTCTGCTCGTTTTTGATTGCGCACAGAATAGCGCCAACCGCCCGGCCCGGCAATCGGAACCGCCTTAGTCCTCGGAACGCGCCCAGTCACGCAGTTGGAACTTCTGGATTTTTCCCGTCGAAGTTTTGGGAAGCTCACAGAACTCAATTCGCTTTGGCGTCTTGAACCCGGCCAGACGTTCGCGGGCGAAGGCGATCAGGTCGGCCTCGCTGACATCACTGCCGTCCTTCAACTCGACATAGGCGCAGGGGATTTCGCCCCATTTGCCATCCGGCTTGGCGACCACGGCGCACAGGCTGACAGCAGGGTGGTGCATCAACACGCCCTCGACCTCGACCGAGCTGACGTTTTCGCCGCCAGAGATGATGATGTCCTTTGAGCGGTCGGTGATCTTGATGTAGCCGTCCGTCGTTTGATAGGCGACGTCGCCCGAATGGAAATACCCGCCTTCGAACGCCTCGGCCGTGGCCTCGGGATTCTTCAGATAACCTTTCATGACCGAGTTGCCACGGATCATGATCTCGCCCGTGGTTTCGCCATCCATGGGGACCTGCACCATAGTGTCGTCCAGCACGGTGATGTCTTCCATCTGCGGGAAGGCAACGCCGGTGCGGGCCTTGATCGCTGCGCGGTCTTCCTGAGGTAGGTCGTCCCATTCAGGCCCGTTCCACAAGCATTCGGTCACGTGGCCATAGGTTTCGGTCAGGCCGTACACCTGCGTGACGTTGAAGCCCAATGGCTCGATCGCGGCCAAGGTGGCGGCGGCGGGCGGTGCGCCTGCGGTGAAGACCTCGACCACGTGGTCAAAGCTGCGGCGGTGTTCCTCGGGCGCGTTCACGATCATGTTCAAGACGATCGGCGCGCCGCCGAAATGTGTCACACCCTCGTCCGCGATGGCATCGTAGACGGCCTTCGCGGTGATTGTGCGGCAGCACACAACGGTGCCGCCCAAAACCGGCATCATCCACGTGTGGTTCCAGTTGTTGCAGTGAAACAGCGGCACGATGGTCAGATAGCGCGGGTAAAGCTGCATATTCCAGCTGATCGGCGTGCCCATCGTCATCAGATAGGCGCCGCGGTGGTGGTAGACCACGCCCTTGGGCCGCCCAGTGGTGCCGGACGTATAGTTCAGCGCAAGGCTTTCCCATTCGTCCTGTGGCATGACCCAGTCGAAAGCCGGATCGCCGCCTGCCAGCAGGTCTTCGTATTCAGGGTAGCGGCCCGAGGCGGGGTGTCCGGCGTCCGGCGCGGCGACCTCTATGATCTCGGGCTGCTCTACGCCGTCTTTTGACATCTGCTCAAGCGCTGCTTCGGCCAATGGAATGAGTTCAGAATCTACCAGAACCGCCTTGGCCGCGCCGTGACCGAAAATGTAGGCGACCGTATCAACATCAAGCCGCGTATTGATGGTGTTCAGAA
>CALJDH010000265.1 GCA_938023895.1 uncultured Aliiroseovarius sp. | reverse complement strand
GGATCGTGCGGGCGTCGAAAACTATCAGATCACCTTGGGTGGTGACGCCGGCCCGGACACTGTGATTGGCAAACGGGCAGGTCCCGGCTTTGCCTATGACCAGATCGTCCCGGCCATCGAACGCCTTGTGCACGCTTATCTAGAGCTGCGCGAGGACGAGGGCGAGACCTTCATCGACGCCTATCGCCGTCTGGGCGAAGCGCCGTTCAAGGCTGCCCTGTATCCGGAAGAGGATAAGACCCATGCCGCTTGAAATCCCCCTTCCCCCCGCGGAAGAACGCGCGGCCGGTCTGAACGATCGCTATAAGCACCATTCCGCGACCGCGGTCGTGGAACGGGCGCTGTCGGACAGCACCATCGGCTCGCTTGCTCTGGTCTCGAGCTTTGGCGCGGAAAGCGTCGTGCTGCTGCATCTGGTGGCCAAGGTCGACCGCACCGTTCCGGTGATCTTCCTGGACACGCAGATGCTGTTTCAGGAAACGCTCGACTATCAGGTCGAAGTGGCCGAAAAACTGGGCCTGACGGACGTGCGGGTTATTCACCCGGACGCGGAAGACCTGTTCGCCCGCGATCCGGACAACATCCTGCATCTGGCTGACACCGATGCCTGCTGCGAATTGCGCAAGGTCGAGCCGCTGGACCGTGCATTGAACGGATTTGACGGCTGGATCACCGGGCGCAAACGCTTTCAGGGCGGCAAGCGCGTGGATCTGGAGTTCTTCGAAGCTGAAGACGGTCTTCTTAAGGTCAATCCGTTGGCCCATTGGGCGGCCTCGGACGTGCAGGATTACCTGATCAACAACCGCCTGCCCAAGCACCCGCTGGTCGCACGCGGCTTCCCGTCGATCGGCTGTGCGCCGTGTACATCGGCCGTGAAACCCGGTGAAGATCCGCGCGCCGGACGCTGGCGCGGGGCCGAGAAGACGGAATGCGGCATTCACTTTGTCGACGGGAAAATGGTTCGCGTAGGAGCAGAAGCATGAGCGTGATTGTAACCGATAACGGCTTTGCCCGTGACGACTGGACCGCAGGGTTCGCAACCGCTGAAGAGCGTGCTGCCAATGACACGCGCGGTCTGCACATTGCCTCGGACACCGATCCGGCGGCTCTGGCCGATCTGATGGTGGGCGTGCCCGCCATCCGCATCGACTTCCCGTCTTTCGCGGATGGCCGCGGCTTCACGCTGGGCCGTCAGCTGCGCCTTCTGGGCTTTGAGGGTCGCCTGCGTGCCCATGGCCATGTGATCTCGGACCAATACGCGATGGCGCGCCGGTCGGGCTTTGACGAGGTCGAGATCTCGGACGAGCTGGCCCAGCGCCAGCCGGAAGCCGAATGGCAGTACCGGGCGGACTGGAAAGCCTATGACTATAGGTCGCGGATGACCGGCTAGACCGCCCTTCGCAACCCTCCTATACACACAGACAAGAAAGGGCGAGGCACCGTGCCTCGCTTTACGCTGATGAATGAAGTGACGCCCGTTATGGATGCTGAAACCAAAGTAAAACCGGTCCCGACCCTGCCCGACGCGCAGACGGTGACCGAAGTTGAACATTATACCGACCGCCTGTTCCGTTTCCGCTGCACGCGCCCTGCCAGCCTGCGCTTCCGCTCGGGCGAGTTTGTGATGATCGGCCTGATGGGCGACCCGGATCCGAAGACCGGTAAACAGAAGCCTCTTCTGCGCGCCTATTCGATTGCCTCGCCCAGCTGGGATGAAGAGCTGGAGTTCTACTCGATCAAAGTGCCGGACGGGCCGCTGACCTCGAAGCTGCAGCACTTGGAAGTGGGCGACGAGATCATCCTGCGCCCGAAACCCGTGGGCACACTGGTGCATGACGCGCTGATCCCGGGCAAACGCATTTGGTTCTTCGCCACTGGTACGGGCTTTGCCCCCTTCGCCTCGCTTCTGCGCGAACCGCAGACCTACGAAGATTATGACGAGGTCATCATCACCCACACCTGCCGCGAAGTGGGCGAGCTGACCTATGGTGCGAACCTGATCGAAAGCCTGAAAGAAGACGAGCTGCTGAACGAAGTGATCGGCGAAGGCTTCTGGAAGAAGATCAAGTATTACCCGACCACCACCCGCGAAGAGAGCCCCAAGATGGGCCGCATCACCGACCTGATGCGCTCGGGCGAGGCGTTTGCGGATCTGGGCGTTGAGCCTCTGAACCCCGACACCGACCGCGCGATGATCTGCGGCAATCTGGCCTTTAACCTGGAACTGAAAGAGATGTTCGAGGAATACGGGCTTGAGGAAGGCGCGAACTCTAAGCCTGCGCAATATGTGGTCGAGAAGGCGTTCCTGGACTGATCCACGCTGATCACCGCTGACACATTTTCCGCCCGCTGCACCCCGTGCCGCGGGCGGTTTTGTTCTTCGTATGTTCCTTTCAGCGACGTGATGCTATTCTGCCTCTATGCAGATTCTCGGCCCGCCTCACTTCCCACCTGCCAAGACCCGTACGCATGAAGTGTACGGCCCCGGCGCGCCGGTCTTCGCCTTCGCGCTGGCCGCGCGGCTGGGCGGGCCATGCCTGTGGGTGCGCGGCGGATGGGATGCAGCCCAGATCAACCCCAACGGCTTTGCCCCCTTCATCGACCCGGCTGATTTCGCTTTGTGCAACACCAAGGACCAGATGCAATCGCTGGCCGTCGCGGAAGAGGCGCTGCGCGACGGTGCTGTACCGCTTGTCGTGATGGCGCTGCACAAGCCCCTTGGCCTGACCGAGGGCCGTCGCCTGCAACTAGCCGCCCGCGATGGGAAGTCCACCGGCTTGGCGCTGATTTCCGAAGACATGGGCAGCAATGCGGCCGAGACACGCTGGCACTGCGCGCCAGTTTTTGATCCGGAATATGGCGGCGAAGACTCGACTCTGCATCGGTGGGAGCTTAAAAAGAACAAATCAGGAACATTGGGTGTTTGGTATGTTCGATGGGATCGGGCGTCGCGTCGTATCGTTGTGGTTCCCCCGGCTGGCAAGTGACCGGGTTCTGCGCCGCTGCCCGCTGGATGGCCCCTTTGCCCTGACCCAGAAAATCAGCAACACGGATCGGCTGTATTGCCTGAACCATCAGGCGCTGAAACAGGGGCTGCACGTGGGCATGCCCTATTCCGACGCGCGCGCCTTTTGCCCTGATCTGCAAACGACCCCAGTGGACCTGCCGCAGGACGAGCGCTTCCTACATCTGCTGCGCCGCTGGGCCACGCGCTATTGCCCGTGGGTCGGGCTTGAGGGGCGTGATGGGCTGGTGCTGGATGTCACCGGCGCGACCCATCTGTTCGGCGGCGAAGACCGGATGCTGGCCGACATGCGGATGCGCCTGATGCGCGCGGGGCTATCGGTGCAGATTGGGCTGGCGGACACGCGGGGGGCGTCTTGGGCTTTGGCGCACTTTGGCGAAGGCGTGGCCCCTGTGGGCGATCCCTTACCCGTGCTTCAAACGCTGCCCGTGGCGGCGCTGCGGCTGGGGGACAAGACCACCACCGCGTTGGAACGGCTGGGCCTGCGCAAGATCGGTGATCTGGCCAGCACCGCCCGCGCGCCCCTTGCGCGACGCTTTGGGACGGATGTGCTGATGCGGCTGGACCAAGCCCTTGGCCATCAGCCCGAGGACATCACCCCACTGGCCGACCCGCCCCATTTCGGGGTCCGCATGACCCTGCCCGAACCCATTGGCCTGATCGGGGACGTGATGGCGGGCGTCTCGCGCCTGCTGGATCAGCTTTGCGCCAAGCTGCAAACGCACGAGATGGGCGCGCGGGTGCTGACAGTCACGGTGCGCCGGGTGGATCAGGACAGTCAGGACGTGGAACTCCGGCTGGCCCGCGCCCTGCATGACCCCCAACGCATCCTGCCGCTCTTTGAACGTGGGTTGGCCGAGGTTGACGCGGGTTTTGGCATTGACCAGCTTCGCCTGCACGCCACGCAAGTCGAGCCCCTGCGCGCCCAGCAGATCACCCATGCCTCGACCACGCAAAACGGCAGCGCGGGGCAGCTTGAGGATCTGGTCACCCGGATCGGCGCGCGCATTGGGCTTGAGAACATTCAACGCTTCCTGCCCGCCGACAGCCACATCCCCGAACGCAGCTTCCTAATCGCCCCCGTCGCCTATTCCGAGGTCCCGCGCGGGGCCGCATGGGCCTGCACGCAGCCCCGCCCCCTGACGCTGTTCCCGCCCGAAGCGATTGCGGCCCACGGCCCACAGCCCCCCAAACGCTTTCGCTGGCGGCGCATGTCG
>CALJDH010000264.1 GCA_938023895.1 uncultured Aliiroseovarius sp. | reverse complement strand
GGCGCCGACATCGCCGTGGGTTCGACCCAGCGTTTCGGCGTGCCGATGGGCTATGGTGGCCCGCACGCTGCCTATATGGCGACGACCGACAAGCTGAAGCGCGCCATGCCGGGCCGTATCATCGGTGTGTCGATCGACGCGCGTGGCAACAAGGCCTACCGTCTGGCCCTGCAAACCCGCGAACAGCACATCCGTCGCGAGAAGGCGAACTCGAACGTCTGTACCGCACAGGCTCTGCTGGCGGTTATCGCCTCGATGTACGCCGTCTACCACGGCCCCGATGGCATCAAGGCCATCGCCCAGTCGGTGCACCGCAAGACCTCGCGTCTGGCGGCTGGCTTGGAAGAGAACGGATTTAAGGTCGAGCCAGAGGTGTTCTTCGACACCATCACCGTCGAAGTTGGCCCGCTGCAGAAAACCGTCATGGAAGCCGCAGTGGCGCGTGGTGTAAACCTGCGCAAAGTGGGCGATGACCGGATCGGTATTTCGCTGGACGAACAGACACGCGCGGAAACCATCGAAGCCGTCTGGGGTGCCTTCGGTATCGAGAAGAAGGACGACAGTGTCGCCAACCGCGCCTATCGCCTGCCGGATTACGCGCTGCGCGACAGCGAATATCTGACCCACCCGATCTTCCACAAGAACCGGGCCGAGGCCGAGATCACCCGCTATATGCGCCGTCTTGCTGACCGGGACCTGGCGCTGGACCGCGCAATGATCCCGCTGGGCTCGTGCACCATGAAGCTGAACGCGACCGTCGAGATGATCCCAGTCACCTGGCCCGAATTCGGCAACCTGCACCCGTTCGTGCCCGTTGATCAGGCCCAAGGCTATCACGAGATGATCGCCGACCTGAACGACAAGCTGTGCCAGATCACAGGCTATGACGCGATCTCGCAGCAGCCGAACTCGGGTGCGCAAGGTGAATACGCGGGTCTTCTGACCATCCGCAACTATCACGCGGCACGTGGTGAAGCGCACCGCAATATCTGTCTGATCCCGACCTCGGCGCACGGGACCAACCCTGCTTCGGCGCAGATGGTGGGCTATAAGGTCGTGCCGGTGAAATCGGATGACAATGGTAACATTGATCTGGACGATTTCCGTTCGAAGGCCATCCAGCACTCGGACGATCTTGCGGCGTGCATGATCACCTATCCTTCGACCCACGGTGTATTCGAGGAAACCGTGCAGGAAGTCTGCCAGATCACCCATGATCACGGCGGTCAGGTCTATATCGACGGCGCCAACATGAACGCCATGGTCGGTCTGGCCCAGCCCGGCAAGATCGGCGGCGATGTCAGCCACCTGAACTTGCACAAGACCTTCTGCATTCCGCATGGCGGGGGTGGCCCCGGCATGGGTCCGATCGGTGTGAAGGCGCATCTTGCCGAGCATCTTCCGGGTCACCCGGAATACGGCACCGCCGTTGGTCCGGTTTCTGCGGCACCGTTCGGTTCGCCCTCGATCCTGCCGGTTAGCTGGGCCTATATCCTGCTGATGGGTGGCGCGGGTCTGACGCAAGCCACCAAAGTTGCGATCCTGAACGCCAACTACATCGCGGCACGTCTGAAGGACGCCTATCCGATCCTCTACACGTCCAAGACCGGACGCGTGGCGCACGAATGTATCCTCGACACTCGTCCGCTGGCGGACGAGGGCAACGTGTCTGTGGATGACGTGGCCAAACGCCTGATCGACAGTGGTTTCCACGCGCCGACCATGTCGTGGCCGGTGGCAGGTACGCTGATGGTCGAGCCGACGGAATCGGAACCCAAGGAAGAGCTGGACCGCTTCTGCGATGCCATGTTGTCCATCCGGGCCGAGGCGCAGGACATCATCGACGGCAAGATCGACCCCGACAACAACCCGCTGAAACACGCCCCCCACACGGTGCGTGATCTGGTGGGCGAATGGGATCGTCCCTACACCCGCGAACAGGCCTGCTTCCCTCCGGGCAACTTGGGAGTGGACAAGTACTGGCCGGTCGTGAACCGCGTGGACAACGCCTATGGCGACCGCAACCTGGTCTGCACCTGTCCCCCGATGGACGCCTACGAAGACGAGGCATAAGCACATCCCCCGCCCGGTCCCAATGAGGCCGGGCGGGGTCTCATAATGTCGTACCAGATAACGGGATGCATCTATGAATATTCAGAACACTCTTATGGCCCCGGTGAATGACCTGTCGGCCATTGGTCCGATCCAGGGCATCACCATCATCGTGCCGGATCGCAGCCACGTTTCGCTGGCCAGCGTCTTTCGCGACTTCTTCATCTCGCTTGATCAGTTCACCAACGCGGAAACCCCGCGCGACCTGTCTGTCTACACGCTGGACAGCTGCCCGTCGCATGATCAGGCCTATTGGCGAAATCGCACCGTCGTATTTTGGGCTGATTTCCACGCCCGCTGGAAGCTGGACAACAGACAGCTGAGCCGCGCGCACCAGCTTCTGCGCCTCAGCCGTCAATGTGTGTTGGTGGGCGGCGGCGTATTCGTCCTGTGCAAATCGGTCTTTGCCAGCCGCACCGCCTTGGCCGTGCATTCCAACCTGCGCTTCGTGGCCGAGGAAGAGGGGCTGTTCTGCATAGATGGTGGCGCGCCCTTCGCCATTGATGGCCGCATTTGCAGCGCCACCAGCATCTTCGCCGCCCTGCGCCTGTTCCTCAAACTTCTTGAAGCGGAAATGGGCGGGTTTTCTGCCGCCACCTTTGGCGACTATGTCGGGCTTGAGGTCTCGGGCGAGCCGTTCCACGGCAAGCAAGAGCATATTATCAAACGCTATTCCGGCGGTGACCGGATCATTGGCGACTGCGTGGCCGTGATGCTTGAGCATCTGGAAAACACCCTATCGATCGTCCAGATCGCCCGGATCATGAACGTATCCTCGCGCCAATTGCAACGTCGCTTTGCCACCCAGCTGGGTGTCAGCCCGCTGACGATCTATCGCAGTCTGCGGTTGGAACGCGCCAGCCAGCTTGTGCAGCAGACCAGCTATTCCATGCACGAGATTGCAGCCGCCACCGGGTTCGGTACACGCTCCAGCCTTGTGAGATCCTTCAAGAAACAGTTCGGCATGTCGCCCACGGATGCCCGCGCGAAGATGTTTTAAGGTTTAGGCCGCTTCGGAACAGGCCTTCACCAGCTCGGCCACTCGTTCAGCGTTGTCTTTCGCAACGGATCCGTCCGCGTGTTGGCGTGAGTTCTCGAA
>CALJDH010000263.1 GCA_938023895.1 uncultured Aliiroseovarius sp. | reverse complement strand
TGGTCTACGTGGCCGTGCCGCGCTGGGCGGGCAAGCCGGGGTGGCGCGCGTTCAAGGGGAATGTCGGGCTGTGCAAACGGCTGGGGCTGGGCGTCGTCTCGGTCCGATTGAAGGATGGGTTCGTACAAGTCCATGCCGATCCGGGGCCGTTTCAGCCGCGCAAGTCCAAGGTGAAGACCCGGCGGCTGTTGTCCGAGTTTGCCCGTCGTGATGGTGATCCGAATACCGGCGGCACCAACGGCAAACTGGTCACCGCCTATCGTCAGGACGCCGAGAAGCTGCGCGCCTATCTGGCCGAACATGGTCCAAGTCGCGGGGCCGAGGTCGCCAAGGCGACAGGGGTGGCGAAAGCCACCAACATGATGGCGATCAATCACTATGGCTGGTTTGAGCGGGTAGAGCGTGGGGTGTACGGTTTGACGCCTGTGGGGCGGGTCGAAGGGTAGTTCTGTTGGTTTTGATCGGGATCAAGTAACGCCTCCATCGCGTTGCGCTAGAAGGGCGGGGTAACTCAAGGACATTCCCATGCGCCCGCTTCTGACTTTTGCCCTTCTGGCCGCCTCGGCGTCCCCTGTTTTTGCGTTCGATACGCTGGAGAAGTTGGGCGAGGCGCTATTCTTCGACGTGAACCTCTCGAAGAACCGAACACAGTCTTGCGCAACCTGCCATGATCCCGAGTTCGCTTTCGTAGATCCGCGCGAAACAGATGCTGGGCGCGCGGTGTCGCTGGGGGATGATGGTGAAAGCCTTGGGGATCGCTCTGCGCCGACGGCCAGCTATGCGATGTTTACGCCGGAATTCGAGCAGTTGGATCAGGCCGCATGGCGCGGGGGCATGTTCTGGGATGGACGTGCGGTGGGGCTCGCTGGGCAGGCGGGTGGACCGCCGTTGAACCCGATTGAAATGGGGATGCCCGACAAGGCGTCTGTGGTTGCGCGGCTGCAAGAAGATGCAGGCTATGTTGCCGCGTTCAAGGCGCTGTTCGGGGATGACATCTGGGCGGCTGATGACACGGCCTATGACGCCATGACTCAAGCCATCGCCGCCTTTGAAAGCACTCCGCTTTTCGCGCCGTTCGATAGCAAATATGATCGCTACCTTCGAGGTGAGCTCGTGTTGAACACAGAAGAAGAGCTTGGCCGCGTGTTGTTCACGTCGCCGCAATTCACCAATTGCAACCTGTGCCACCAATTGCGCCCGTCGCCCATCGCGCTGGATGAGACGTTCACAAATTACGAGTATCATAATATCGGCGTCCCAGTGAACGCAGCGGTGCGCGCGGTAAACGGTGCCTCTGGACCAGATACGGGACTACTGGCCAACCCGGACGTGGATGCCGCCGCCGCCACCGGTCGCTTCAAGGTTCCCACGCTGCGCAACGTGGCGGTGACTGGCCCCTACATGCATAACGGCGTGTTTAAGGACCTGCGCACAGTGGTGCTGTTCTATAACAAGTACAACACGATGAACCCGGGTCGGCAGATCAATCCGGAGACCGGCAAGCATTGGGCCAAGCCTGAAATCCCGCAAAACCTGTCGGTCATGGAATTGACAGAAGGGCCTGCGCTGGATGACCAGCGGGTCGATGCGCTGGTCGCGTTCATGAAAACGCTGACAGATCAAAGATACGAGCACTTGCTGGGCGACTAGGGTGTTTGCTGCGGCGCGGCGACGAAAGTTGACCTGCCTTTGTTGACTCCCCCCAATGCCACCCCTAACTATGCGCCGTTAGCACTCGCAACAGGTGAGTGCTAATGGAACGTTAACTGAGCTTAGGGAGCTTAGAATATGGCTTTTACCCCGCTGCATGATCGCGTGCTGGTACGCCGCGTAGAGAGCGACGAAAAAACCGCTGGTGGTCTGATCATTCCGGACAGCGCCAAGGAAAAACCTGCTGAAGGTCTGGTTGTGGCCGTGGGCGCTGGCGCCAAGGACGACGATGGCGATCGCATCGCAATGGACGTCAAAGAAGGCGACAAGATCCTGTTCGGCAAGTGGTCCGGCACCGAAATCACCGTTGATGGTGAAGAGCTGCTGATCATGAAAGAAGCCGACATCATGGGCATCCTGTCCTGATCGTCTGCTGACTGAATTATCTGAATTACACGAATTTACTGGAGTAAGCTAAATGGCTGCTAAGGACGTAAAGTTCGACACCGATGCCCGCAATGCAATGCTGCGTGGCGTCAACGTACTGGCTGACGCTGTCAAAGTGACCCTGGGCCCGAAAGGCCGCAACGTGGTTCTGGACAAGTCGTTCGGCGCCCCGCGCATCACCAAAGACGGTGTGTCGGTTGCCAAAGAGATCGAGCTGGAAGACAAGTTCGAAAACATGGGCGCGCAGATGGTGAAAGAAGTCGCCAGCCGCACCAATGACGAAGCCGGCGACGGCACCACCACCGCAACCGTTCTGGCTCAAGCCATCGTGCGCGAAGGTCTGAAGCAGGTTGCTGCTGGCCTGAACCCGATGGACCTGAAGCGCGGCATCGATCTGGCAACTGCCAAGGTTGTTGAAGGCATCAAAGCTTCGGCCCGTGACGTTGCAGACAGCGACGAAGTTGCACAGGTTGGCACCATCTCGGCCAACGGTGAAGCTGAAATCGGCCAGCAGATCGCAGACGCGATGCAGAAAGTTGGCAACGAAGGCGTTATCACTGTTGAAGAGAACAAGGGTCTGGAAACCGAGACCACTGTTGTTGAAGGCATGCAGTTCGACCGCGGCTACCTGTCGCCCTACTTCGTGACCAACCCCGACAAAATGATCGCTGACCTGGACGACTGTCTGGTTCTGCTGCACGAGAAGAAACTGTCGTCGCTGCAGTCGATGGTTCCGCTGCTCGAGCAGGTGATCCAGTCGCAGAAGCCGCTGCTGATCATTGCCGAGGACGTTGAAGGCGAAGCTCTGGCAACTCTGGTTGTCAACAAGCTGCGCGGCGGTCTGAAAATCGCTGCGGTTAAAGCTCCGGGCTTTGGCGATCGTCGTAAAGCCATGCTGCAGGACATCGCGATCCTGACCGGTGGCCAGGTGATCTCGGAAGATCTGGGCATGAAGCTCGAGTCCGTCACCATGGACATGCTGGGCACCGCCAAGAAAATCGAAATCACCAAAGACGAAACCACCATCGTTGACGGTGCTGGCGAGAAAGCCGAGATCGAAGCACGTGTTGCTCAGATCCGCGCCCAAGCCGAAGAAACCACCTCGGACTACGACCGCGAGAAGCTGCAAGAGCGCGTTGCCAAACTGGCAGGCGGTGTTGCCGTTATCCGCGTTGGCGGCATGACCGAAGTCGAAGTGAAAGAGCGTAAGGACCGTGTGGACGATGCTCTGAACGCGACCCGCGCTGCTGTTCAGGAAGGCGTCATCGTTGGTGGTGGTGTTGCTCTGGTTCAGGCTGGCAAGGCTCTTGCAGGTCTGGAAGGCGCAAACTCGGACCAGAACGCTGGTATCGTGATTGTGCGCAAGGCGATCGAAGCCCCGCTGCGTCAGATTGCTGAAAACGCAGGCGTCGACGGCGCTGTAGTTGCTGGCAAAGTACGCGAGTCGGACGACACCGCATTCGGCTTCAACGCTCAGACCGAAGAATATGGCGACATGTTCTCGTTCGGCGTGATCGACCCGGCGAAAGTAACCCGTACCGCTCTGGAAGATGCGGCATCGGTTGCTGGCCTGCTGATCACCACCGAAGCTATGGTTGCAGACAAGCCGTCGAAAGACGGTGGTGCTGGTGCCGGCATGCCCGACATGGGCGGCATGGGCGGCATGGGCGGCATGATGTAAACTGAATTCCATCAGGAATTCAGTTGCGACAGGTGATTTCTCGTCAGAGAAATCACCGAGAGCCAAACAGCCTAAAGATCTAGAGCAAAGGCGTCCTTCGGGGCGCCTTTGTTGCGTTTAGAGCGTTCAGACAGTCACACGCACTGGGAACAAGCGATCATACCCCAATGTGAAGAGGTAGGTGTAGAAGACGACGAAAGTGGTCACGGTCAGATCGGTGGCAATGGCCTCGATCAGCCCAAGCTGCAGCCACCACATGTAGATCGGAAGAGATGTGACCAGCAGGGTCAGTTCAAATCCAGTGGCGTGCAAAAGCCGCCCGATGGTCGAACGATCAGACGATATCCGACCGGCACGGGCATCCACCCGATCAAAGATCCAATTATAGACCAGATTTATCGCCATGGCCTTAAGCGACAGGATCAGCCCCAAGGCTCCGATTTCATGCAATGCCTTGTTAAAATAGATCGCGCCCACCGGAACAAGAAGCGCCATCAACAGCAGCTCGAAGCTGATCGTGTATCTTAACCGGTCACGGCCGGTGCGCATGGGGGTGTCCATGAATTTCCTCTCCGTCAGCGCTGTTTATAGCAGAAACAGGATTGTCAGAATACGGGACGATTTCCCCTCAAGGATAGGGCGGTTGCATGCCAAGCTTCGCCATTTCGGTTGAAATTTTATATAGCGCTCTTACAAACGTTGTATATCGCCCTATGTTAATCGGGATAACATTTTTTCATCGGCAAGGGACAGCCATGTTTCGTTCATTCCTTCTTCTGTGCGCCACACTGATCGCAACCCCCAGCCTCGCGGATGAGGTCTATCGCTTCGGCGACGACGCCTACATCGCGGGGGACAACGTCACCCTGTCAGGCGACGCCGTGGATGACGCCTTTGTTGTGGGCAACACGATCGTCGTTTCCGCACCTGTAAGCGGCAGCGCCCATGCGGGGGGGCGCTCGGTCTCGATTTCGGCCCCTGTGGGGCAAAGCCTGTATGCGGCGGGGATGAACGTAAATGTCTCGGCCCCGGTTGGCGGGGACGCGCAGCTTTTGGGCGATACGGTTTTGGTCACGGCGCCCATCTCGGGTGATCTGCGCCTTGGAGCGCAGCGGGCCGAGATCACGGCAACGATTGGCGATGACGCGCTGATCGCGGCTGAACATATCCTGCTGACGGAAACCATTTCGGGTGATGCTAGCCTATCCACGAAATCCATCAGCTTTGGAGAGAACGCCCGCATCGAGGGCACGCTCTATCTGTATGCGGATGAGCCCGATGCGATCGACATCCCGGCCCATGTTGTGCCTGAGGATCGGATCGAGCGTCACGACGCGGATGCATTCGACCCCACAGCGGACCCTGAGGGCGGCGCGACTGTAGACTCCAGCGGCGGCTGGATGTCGTGGCTGGGCGGTAAAGTGACCTCGATCCTGATCTTGACCGCGCTGGCAACCCTGATCGCGGCTTTGGCGCCGGGCTTCCTGATGAACCTGCGTGAACGCACGCTGGAAACGCCGATGCGTGCCTTGTGGATGGGCTTTTTGTCGATCTCGGCGCTGGCCGGGTCGCTGTTCCTGTTCGCCTTGACGGGCTATGGCATCCTGCTGGTCCCGGCCTCGATCGTGCTGGCGGTGCTGCTGGGAATCGCGGGCTATGTGATCGGTAGCTACATTTTGGGCGTCGGCGTGATGAGCGCGCTCAGCCGCCCTCTGCCGGAAACCCTGTCCGAGCGCGCCATAGCTGCGGCTGTGGGTGCGGTGGCTGTCACCGTACTGGCGTTGATCCCGGTAATCGGTTGGATTGGCGTGCTGGCCGTGGCCATCGCTGGGGCAGGGGCGCTGATCATCCGCTGGTTCGCGCCGGGCTTCCATACTGAGGTGCGCTAAACCGCGCCCATCGGGTGCGCGTCTGGCCTATTGGCTCGAACCCCTGTGTTGATACGAGTATCCTGAAGCCATGAGAGTAACTGCAGTAATAGCCTTTCTGATGACGTTCATCAGCGCGCTACCCGCGCGTGCGGATTGCGTGGTGCTGCTGCATGGGCTTGCGCGATCCGCCTCGTCCATGTGGGTGATGGAGGAAGCGCTGGAGGCAGAGGGGTATAAGGTCATCAACCTTGGCTACCCGTCGACCAAGGCCGAGATTCCTGTTTTGGCAAATACGGCCATCCCCCCTGCGGTTGCGGCGTGTGGGGACGAGCGGCTGCATTTTGTCACCCACTCGATGGGCGGCATCCTAGTGCGCGTCTGGTTGGACGATAATCACCCTAAAAATCTAGGGCGCGTCGTGATGCTAGCCCCGCCCAACCAGGGCTCGCAACTGGTGGATGAATTTGCCGAGCTCGAGCCGTTCGAGTGGATCAACGGCCCTGCCGGGTTACAACTGGGCACGGGGCAGGACTCGGTGCCCAACCAAACGGGTCGCGCCCAGTTTGAACTGGGTGTGATCGCGGGAAACCGGTCGCTGAACCCAATCTATTCAGCGGTGATTGATGGGGCGGATGACGGGAAGGTTTCGGTCGAAAGCACGCGGGTCGA
Organism: uncultured Aliiroseovarius sp.; assembly: GCA_938023895.1. Classification (GTDB taxonomy): domain Bacteria; phylum Pseudomonadota; class Alphaproteobacteria; order Rhodobacterales; family Rhodobacteraceae; genus Aliiroseovarius. The sequence goes on along the minus strand of CALJDH010000263.1, from coordinate 85 downwards.
GGGGATGGACGATCACATCACCCTTCCCGTGACCCACACCTTCATGATGGTGAACCCGCTGGTCATCACGCAGGTCGAAAGCTTC
>CALJDH010000262.1 GCA_938023895.1 uncultured Aliiroseovarius sp. | reverse complement strand
TCGAAGGCGACCACCCACGCTGACCCGATCTATGAGGTCGACAACGTGATGCACTACTGTGTGGCCAACATGCCGGGCGCAGTTGCGCGCACCTCGACCATCGCATTGGGGAACGCCACCCTGCCCTTCATGCTGTCGCTGGCAGACAAAGGCTGGAAAGAAGCCTGCGCCGCCGATCCGCATCTGCTGAACGGTCTGAACGTGCATGCTGGCAAATTGACCTATGCAGCCGTGGGTGAAGCCCTTGGTCTGGACAGCATCACCGGAGAAGACGCGCTGAAGATCTGATCCTCCCTTCCCAGATATTGCGCATCGAAAGCCCCGCCAGTGAGCGGGGCTTTTATTTTGGCATGTCCCTGGAACGAAAGAAGCCCTGCCAAATGGCAGGGCTTACTTCAGGATTGAGATGGTAGCGTGGGGCGGACTTGAACCGCCGACCCCAGCATTATGAGTGCTGTGCTCTAACCAGCTGAGCTACCACGCCATCTCATATCGGAGGTCCGAATATTCCGGCACGCTGCCAGTGTCAAACGAAAAACGCCAGAAATCCGAAAACCCGGGCAGAATTTTCAAACAAAAGGGCGCCGGTTTTTCCGACGCCCTTTCGCGGTCCAATTCGGCCCGTTTTATTTCTTCAAAGCGTCGCGAATCTCGGTCAGAAGATCCAGTTCGCTGGGGCCTGCGGGGGCCTCTTCCACGGCTTCCTGTTCCTTCTCGGCGGCTTCCTTGGCCTTGTTGACCATCTTCACCAGCATGAAGACCACATAGGCGATGATCAGGAAGTTGATCACGGCCATGATGAAGGCACCATAGGCGAAGACCGATGCGCCTGCCTCGCGCGCAGCTTCAAGCGACGAACCGGCGGCAACCTCGCCAGCCAGCACGGCGAACTTGTTGGTGAAGTCCACGCCGCCAGTAAACAGGCCGATAATCGGGTTAATCAGGTCGTCGACCATAGATTTGACGATGGCGGTGAAGGCTGCACCGATGATGATACCAACGGCCATGTCCATGACATTGCCCTTGGCGATGAAATCCTTGAATTCTTTAAGCATACTATCCCCGTATGTTTCCTGATCGCGCAGACTGCGTGATCCTGTTCGCACTAAACACAAAGATACACGGAAACCGTGCATTTTGCTGGGGAAAAATCTGACTTACGTCACCGCAAGCTGACGTCTCGGTCAGCTTGGAAGGGTGCCGTTCAGCACGTAGGCCAGAATCTCGACCACTTGCGCAGGCTCGCGCGCAACGGCCAGTGCTGCGGCGTCGACCTCTTTCAACGCGTGATCATGTTCAGGCATTTGCAGGATGATCAGCGACTTGCCCTTGGCAGCCGCATAGCCCGCGTCGAAGGCTGCGTTCCACTGGCGGTATTTCTCGCCAAAGCGGACGACGACCACGTCGGCATCCTCGATTCCCTTACGGGTGCGGATGGCGTTGATCATCGCGCCCTTGTGGTCATGCCAGTACTTGTTGGGCTCGTCACCCAGAATGGCCACGCCGCAATCGTCCGAGGCATCGTGATCCGTCACGGGGGCCGAGAAGGTGACGTCCAGATCCTTGGCGCCGTCGACGATCTGCTCGCGCCAATCGGTGTGGATTTCGCCGGAAAGATAAACGGAAAGAGTCATAGGAAGTCCTTTCATCCCCAGACGTTAGGCACGCGACCGCACGGGTGGGCGTGGAACACGCCCGCTATGGGGCGGGCGGGCGTGTGCCGGGCCGCAAAGCGCCCCGGCGAAAGATTTAGCCGCGCAGGCTGCCGCCCGTGGCCTTCTCAACCTTCTGGACGATCTTCTGGCTGACAGCCTCGATGTCCTTGTCGGTCAGGGTCGCGTCACGCGGTTGCAGGCGCACGGTGATGGCGAGGGATTTCTTGCCCTCACCCAGCGATCCGCCGATGAATTCGTCAAAGACGTTCACATCGGTGATCAGCGCCTTGTCGGCGCCAGCCGCAGCGTTCACCAGATTGATGGCTTCCACATCGGCGTCCACCACGAAGGCAAAGTCACGCTCGACCGGTTGCAGGTCCGATGCGCCCAGCGCCGCGCGGCCCGCACCTTTGGCTTTCGGGAACGGTACTTTCGCCAGATGCACGGCGAAGGCCACAACGGGGCCTTTCACGTCCATCTCGGCGATGGTTTTCGGGTGCAACTCGCCGAACGCGCCAAGGATGTTTTTCGGTCCCAGACCCAGCTTGGCCGAACGACCCGGGTGCCACCATGCGTTCATGTCGCGCACATAGGTCAGCTTGGCGGGCGCCCCGATGGCGGCCAGAACGGCCTCGACATCTGCTTTGGCGTCATAAGTATCAACCGGGCGACGTGCGCCGAAACGATCGCGCGGGCCGGTGTGACCGACGAGGATCCCGGTGACCATCTGTTCGTACTCATCCGGCTCGCCGCCGCTGAACACAGGGCCAACCTCGAACAGGGCCAGATCCATGAAACCACGCGCTTGGTTGCGGGCGGCGGCTTGCAGCAGACCGGGCAGCAGCGACGGGCGCATGTGGCTCATCTCGGACGAGATCGGGTTGGCCAGCGCAACGTTGTCCCCACCAGTGCCGAAGCGTTCAGCGCTGGCCTGATCAATGAAGCTGTAGGTCACGCATTCGTTGTAGCCCAGCGCGGCCACAGTGCGCCGCGCAATGCCTTCGCGCTTTTGCATCGGGGTCAGGATCGCTTTCGGCACACCCACATGGGCACGCGGCAGCGGCTTGCCGACCAGTTTGGTCAGGGACGCCACACGGGCGACTTCCTCGACCAGATCAGCCTCGCCCAGCACGTCAGGACGCCACGACGGCACATGCGCCATGTCACCTTCAAGCGTGAAACCCAGCGCGGTCAGCGTCTTGCGCTGCTCATCCGCCGGGATGTCCATGCCGACCAGCGACTGCACGCGGTCGGTGTCGAGCTTGTAGGCGCGGCTCACGTCCGGCACGTCTCCGGCAACCACAACGTCCGATGCCTCGCCACCGCAGAGATCAAGGATCATCTGGGTCGCGGCTTCGATCGCCGGGGCGTTATATTCCGGGTCGATGCCGCGTTCGTTGCGATAGCGCGCGTCCGAGTTGATCTTCAGCGCACGGCCGGTTTTCGCAATCTGGATCGTGTCCCAGACAGCAGCCTCAAGGAAGACGTTCGTGGTCTCGTCGGTGCAGCCGGTGGGCAGACCGCCCATGATGCCCGCAATCGATTCCACGCCTTCCGCGTCCGAGATCACGACGGCGCCCTCGGGGAAGGTATATTCCTTCTCGTCCAGACCAACGAGGGTCTCGCCACC
>CALJDH010000261.1 GCA_938023895.1 uncultured Aliiroseovarius sp. | reverse complement strand
AGTTCAGGACCCCACCGCGACACTAGACGCTGGTCCTGTTGGGCTGCCGTCAGCCCCGATTATCCTTTGTATTTCCCTTAGCGCACGGAGCGCACCATGTTTCGGTTTTTCGAAAATCTTATCGACCCATTCCGTCCTTCGTCGGACGACACCCCGCCTGCCAAGCTGTGGCCTTATCTAAAGTCGCAGTATGACGGTTTCGGCAAACTGATGGCGCTTATGGCCGTGTCAGGCGTCATCGTCGCCCTGATCGAGACCAGCCTGATTTTCTATTCGGGCCGCGTGATCGACCTAATGGATGGCAGTGACACGGATAGTTTCTTCACCTCGCATGGGCTGGAACTGCTGCTCGCCGCGCTTTTCATCTTGTTCCTGCGCCCGGCCACCATCGGTCTGAACCACCTGCTCTTGGAGCAAACGCTTGTGGGCAATCTGCATGATCAGGTCCGCTGGCGGGCGCATAAGCATCTGCTGGGCCAAAGCATGGGATTTTTTCAGAACGACTTTGCCGGACGGTTGTCCAACCGGGTGATGCAGCTGGGCGGCGCGGTCGAGGACGGCACCTATATGGCGTTCGAGGGTATCTGGTACGCGCTGACCTACGTTATTGCTGCCGCCCTGATCCTCAGTCAGATCGACCCGCGTCTGGCAGTGCCGCTTTTAGTCTGGTTTGTACTTTACGTGATCTACACCCGCTGGGTGGCGCTGCGCGTGGCGTCCGCGTCCGAGAAATGGTCCGACGCGCGCTCGCTTCTGTCGGGGCGGATTGTCGATGCCTATGCCAATATCGAAAGCGTCAAACTGTTCAGTCAGGGCGAAAGCGAAGAGCGTTACGTCCTGTCCGCACTTAAACGCCACCGCCTGCGGTTCCAGCGTTTCCTGCGCCTGATGACAGAGCTGAGCTTCGGCTTGAACGTGCTGAACGGGCTGCTGATCACCGGTGTTCTGGGCACCTCGATCTGGTTCTGGACGCGTGGCGTTGTCACCGTGGGCGAGGTCGCCGCGGCCTCGGCCCTGACCATCCGCCTGAACGGCATGTCCGGGTGGATCATGTGGGTCACCGTGCGTCTGTTCGAGCATGCGGGCGTGATCCGCGAAGGGCTGCGCTCGATCTCGGTCGAGCACGAGGTTGTTGACGCCCCGAACGCCCCCGCGCTGGCGCTGACCAAGGGCGAGATCCAGTTTGATGGGCTGACCCATCACTATGGCAAAGGCTCGGGCGGGTTGGACAACGTGACCCTGTCGGTACATCCGGGCGAGAAGGTCGGGCTGGTCGGGCGCTCGGGCGCGGGCAAGTCGAGCCTTGTGAACCTGCTTCTGCGCTTCCGCGACCCTGAAGGCGGGCGCATCCTGATCGATGGTCAGGATGTGGCGGGCGTCACACAGGACAGCCTGCGTGCGCAGATCGGCATGGTCACGCAAGACAGCTCGCTTCTGCACCGCTCGGTGCGGGCGAACCTGCTGTATGGCCGTCCCTCGGCGAGTGAGGCCGAGATGATCGCCGCTGCCGAACGGGCCGAGGCGCACGCCTTCATCCAGACGCTCGAGGACCCGAAAGGGCGCACGGGCTATGACGCCCATGTGGGCGAACGTGGTGTGAAGCTGTCAGGCGGTCAGCGTCAGCGTGTTGCCATCGCGCGGGTCATGCTGAAGAACGCGCCCATCCTGGTGCTGGACGAGGCGACATCGGCTTTGGACAGCGCGGTTGAGGCCGCCATTCAGAAGACCCTTTATGGTATGATGGAAGGCAAAACCGTGATCGCCATCGCGCACCGTCTATCCACCATTGCCCAAATGGACCGCATTGTCGTGTTGGATCAGGGGCGGGTGATCGAAGACGGCAGCCATGACGAACTTCTGGCTGCCAAAGGTACTTATGCAGGGCTGTGGGATCGCCAATCCGGCGGTTTTCTGGCCGAAGAGTAAACAATTGTGGTGGGGCAGAAAATTCCTGCCCCACTGCGCCGCGACTCACTTGACGTCCCCCGATAAGGCGTCTATTCACCGCGGACGGAATTCGGGGCGCTGCCGTTGCGGCGCCCGTTTGTATTGACCGGCTGGACGTGAGCGGCGCGAGGGCGCGCTGAAATTTCACCAATCTGGCCCGAGAGAGCAAGGATAAGAGCCATGTCGCGTGTTTGCGAACTGACCGGAAAAGGCCCGATGACTGGCAACAATGTCAGCCACGCCAAAAACAGAACCCGTCGCCGGTTTCTGCCGAACCTGAACGACGTGACGCTTCAGTCGGAAGCACTGGGTCGCGCGTTCAAACTGCGCATCTCGGCTGCTGCCCTGCGTTCGGTTGACCACCGTGGTGGTCTGGACGCGTTCCTGGCAAAAGCCAAGAACGACGAACTGTCGGCCAACGCCCTGAAGATCAAGAAAGAAATCGCGAAAGCTCAGGCAGCCGCCTAAGCCCCGCGCTTTTCTGGATCGACCAGATTTTGAACCGCCCCGGCCCTTGGCTGCGGGCGGTTTTCGCGTGTTCTACACCTGTTACATTTTGTCACTTGTCGGCCCTGAAAAAGAGGCATAGATAGGTGGCATGATCCGTGCGGTATTTGCATATGTTCTGGCCTTTGCGCTGACCATCACCAGCTTTGCGCTGGCGGATGCCCGTGGTGAAAACCCTGACATGAATGGTGCGTTCGAGATGGTGCTGTGTACCGGCACCGGCATGACCACCATCACGCTTGGCCCCGATGGCGAGCCCATCGAATCGGTGCACCTGTGTCCCGATGGCACGTCGATCTTCGCGGCCGCATTCTTGCTTCCATCCCTGGATATGCCCGAAACACGGGTGATTGCGCGCATCGTCCCTTCGCGTACCGTTGCCCTTCCGGGTCGGGATGAACTGTCCCCGTCTGCCCGAGGTCCCCCGGCGCTGGTCTGATCCCTTCCATCAAGACCAACCCAAAGACCAAAGGACAAGACTATGTTCCGTATGAAATCCGTTCTGGCTGCCGGTGCAGCTGCCCTTATCGCCATGCCTGCTTTTGCTGGTGACATCATGATCAACGACGCCTACGCACGTGCTTCGGGCATGAACGCTAAGGCCGGCGCCGCCTTCTTTCAGATCATGAACCACAGCACCGAAGACGATCGCCTGATCTCTGCAAAATCTGATGTTGCCAAGCGTGTCGAGCTGCACACCCACAAGGAAATCGCCGACGGCGTAATGAAAATGATGGAAGTCGAAGAGGGCTTCCCGATCGCAGCGGGCGGTATGCACGCGCTGAAGCGCGGCGGCGACCATGTGATGTTCATGGGGCTGAACGCGCCCTTCGTGGATGGCGAAACCCTGACCGTGACGCTGGTGTTTGAAAAAGCTGGTGAAATGACTGTCGAGATCCCCGTCGACCTGAACCGCAACCCGATGGGTGGCGGCATGCAGCACGGCAAGCCGGAAGACGGCAAAATGGGCGAAGGTAACGGCGCGATGAATCACGGTTCTTCGAACTCTAACTAAGGGCAGCCCTTCAGTATTGAGGGTGCGGGGCGATAGTGCGTCCCAAAGCCCCGTGCCCCTAAAGGGGTCTCGTCAACCCCAGAGGGCCGTAGCGATGCGCTGCGGCCTTTCCTTTTTTGGCGGGTTAGCTCAGTACCTCGTCCACCCACGCTGGGACGATTTCGGTCGCCGGGCCAAAGCGGGCTTCGTCGAAGATGCCCGCTGTGTCAGAGGGTTCCAGGTTCAGCTCTAGCGTCGGAATGCCCATGGCGCGCGCCTCTCCGACAAAACCGGCGGCTGGATAGACGGTGCCCGAGGTGCCGATGGCGACGAACAGATCAGCGTCCCCCAACGCGGCATAGATCGCGTCCATCTGATAGGGCATCTCGCCGAACCAGACGATGTCAGGGCGGGTGCGCGGAGCGCTACAGCTGGGGCAGGAAGCGGCCGGGGACATCTCGCGCGGGGCAGGCCAGCGATGGTCGCATTGCGCGCAGAGAGCACCCGACAGTTGCCCGTGCATATGGATCACATCTGTCGCGCCGCCACGCTCATGCAGGTCATCCACATTCTGCGTGACCAGTGTCACTCGGCCCGAGTGTTCGACTTGTAAGCGGCCAAGGGCGTCATGGGCGGCGTTGGGCGTGGCGTCCAAACAGTTGGCTCGCCGGGCGTTATAGAACGCATGCACCAGCGCTGGATCGCGGGAAAAGCCTTCGGGCGTCGCCACGTCCTCCAGATCGTACTTCGTCCAAAGCCCATCGACGTCGCGAAACGTCCCCAACCCGCTTTCAGCCGAAATGCCCGCGCCAGTCAGGATCAGGATATGTGTCATTTGAAGCCGCCATAGATGTCCATTGCCTTCTGCAACAGATCAAGCAACGCGGCCACTTGCAAGGGATCCTGCGCGGCGATCTCGCCCTGTGCGGCGAAATTCGCGACGCGCTGATTGCCTTGTGCGACCGCTTCAAGATCCTTCCATGCAAAGCCCAGCCGCACCGGGGCCAGCGGCATCGACCCGGCCACCATCGCGGCCCGCCCCTGCGAGACGGTCAGCGAAAACGGTGCATCGTCTAGCCAAATCTCGGCCCGCAATTCGTCTAGCGGCCCGGCGGCGCGTTCGATCGCGCCAGCCAATACGGCAACCCGCGACGACGGCGCATTGGTCGGGGCGGCATTGTCGGGCGCGGGAATGTCGCGGCCAAATCGGGCCAGTTCAAATAGGATCCCGCGTGTCGCCTGACCGCGTTCTGTCAGCGCATAGACGCGACCGGATTTCGACACCAAGCCTGCCTCGACCAGCTCGGCCAGACGGGCAGACAACATATTTGTCGCGATCCCCGGCAGCCCATCGCGCAGCTTGCCAAAGCCAGACGGACCGGCATGCAGCTCGCGCAGAACATGCAGTGCCCAGCGGTTGCCCAGCAGGTCAAGCGAAAGGGAAATCGGACAGTTCAGTGAGTAAGGCTTTGCACGCGACATGCGCGCCTTTTGACCCAGTGCCGAAGGGGCTGCAAGATACGATCTGCACCTTAGGCGAAAGGGTGCCTGTTGACCCTACGCAAGCGAAGGGTGCATCCTGTTATCATGAGTTTGAAACGCCCGATCCAGCCCATGCCAGACGACATTGCGACCCGTCTGAACGCCGACCGGCTGCGGTCCGCCTATGACGCGCGCCCGCCCTATCAGCGCAACGACTATCTAGGCTGGATCGCCCAAGCCAAGCGTCCTGAAACGCGGCAGAAACGCATCGCCCAGATGTGTGACGAGCTGCAGGGCGGACGTCTGTACATGAAAATGGTCTGGCGCAAGGACTAGCGAGTGACAGCCCTGATCCGCGACGCTAAAACCTTCACATGACCACCCGTGTTCTTTTCGTTTGCCTTGGCAATATTTGCAGGTCCCCCAGCGCTGAAGGGGTCTTTCGGGCCCTTGCGGCCCAAGCTGAGCTGGAGGTTGAGACCGATAGTGCAGGGACCTCGGATTGGCACGAGGGTGAGGCGCCCTATGCGCCTATGCAGGCCGCGGCCAAGGCGCGTGGGTTTGACCTGTCAGACCTGCGCGCGCGTCAATTCACGGCCCGCGATTTCGAAACATTCGACCTGATCATCGGTATGGATGACAGCAATCTTGATAATATCGAGCTCCTGCGACCAGCGGGGTCGCAGACGCCTGTTCAGCTTTTCACGGAATTCGCACCCGAGACGGGCATGGATCACGTTCCGGACCCCTACTACACGCGTGATTTCGACCAGACACTGGATTTGGTTCAGGCGGCCTCACTGGGGTTGATTGCGCGGCTGTCTTAATTGCAGTGCTGCGATACAAGTTCGCCGAACTGTTTGTATCTTTTCCAGAACTGTTCATCCGAGCGTCGGTCGGACTGACGCGTCGATTGGCTTTTGTGGGGATCGCTGAAGAACTTCGCCACTTTCGAACGCTCTCCGCCGGACAGGGTCGCATTGGCAACCTTCTGAATGCAGCTGCACAGGCTGCGCGTGGCATTGGGGCGATCTGCTTTCAGGCAGGCGCGTTCAATCGTCCCGCCATAGGCAGATGGCCCCGAAAGCATCGCGGTTGCCAAGGTCACTGCAAGAACTGCTCGTTTCATTCCATCACCTTACAAGTCTGCCTGTTCAGGTCTGTTGCCCGATTTGCGTATAGACTATCGACAGAATGCGTTGGATGCAATTTGCCCCGCGCTTCAATGCGCGGTTATTGGCGCTGCTTGATCGGCGGATCTGACAGCGCCATTCAGTTTACGCGGCGCGTGGCGTCATCGAGCGGGTGACCACATCCTGTGCTACCACGGCCGGGCTGACATCAGCGTCACGCGCGCTTGTCAGGATGTCGCCCATAGTGTTGTCCAAGGCGCGCAGCTTCTCATCCACCCAGTCGGTTTGGTTTTCGATGCCGAGGATCTCGGTCGCTGCGTTGATGATGCCACCGCCGTTTGCGACATAATCAGGTGCATAAAGGATCCCGCGACCATGCAGAAACTCGGCATCTTGGGGTGTGGCTAGCTGGTTGTTGGCACCACCTGCGACGGCCTTCACCGTGAGCATCGGAATTGTGTCGGCGTTCAGAATGCCGCCGATCGCACAGGGCGCAAAGATGTCGGCTTCGACTGCGTAGATTTCGTCCAGCGCAACGGGGGTTGCCCCCAGTGACGAAACGGCTGCCTTCACGCGGTGGGGATCAATGTCGGTGACAATCAGCTCGGCGCCCGCGGCTTTCAAGCGATGACACAGGTTCCACCCCACATGCCCCAATCCCTGAACCGAGATCACGCGGCCCTTCAGTGACGCATCCCCAAGTGCATGATCTGACACCTGACGGATCGCATTGAAAATCCCGCGTGCAGTGATCGGGGACGGATCGCCCGATGCGAATTTGCCATCCGCCAACCCGGCGACATAGCGGGATTCTTTCGCCACTTCGGCCATGTCTGCGGGCGTCATGCCCATGTCTTCGGCTGTCCAATACCGGCCCTCACAGGCTTCAACCGCCTTGCCGAAGGCGCGCAGTAGCTCGGGTGTTTTCAGCGTCGCAGGGTCGCCCATGATCACCGATTTTCCGCCGCCCAAGGGCAGTCCAGCCGCTGCGTTTTTATAGGTCATACCCTCAGACAAACGCAGCGCGTCGGTCAGCGCTTCGTCCTCGGACCCGTAAGATTTCATCCGCAAACCGCCCGCCGCCGGGCCAAGAGCGGTCGAGTGGATGGCGACAAAGCCGACCAGCCCAAACTTGGATGCCTCGACGCGATAAACGCTTTCGTGGGTGTGCGATGCCACTTGTGTGATGTTCATGATGTCCTCCCTGTTGTTAACAGGCTAACAACGTGATCTAGGGAAAAATCACCAAAATCAGGCGTCGACTCGTGAAATGTTAGAGATTATCTAATGTCATAGACACCAAGACGAGAGAAATCCAATGGACGCCATCGACCGCCGCATCATCGCCGCCCTGCAAGAGAATGGCCGCCAAAAGCTTGGGGAGCTTGCTGATTCCGTCGGCCTGTCCCCCACCCCTTGCGCCCGCCGCATCACCGCGCTGGAAGAGGCCGGCGTGATCACCGGATATGGTGCCCGCGTCGATCAAGCCAAGCTTGGTCTGCCCGTTACGGTCTTCATCTCGGTCGAGTTGGAAAGCCAGATGGGCGAGGCCGTCACCAAATTCGAACGCGCTGTCTCGCGTATGGACGAGGTGATGGAATGCCATTTGATGAGCGGCAACCGGGACATCCTTCTGCGCGTCGCCGTCGCTGACCTGACTGCTTTCGATCGCTTCATGGAAGAGAAACTGATGCGCGTAGACGGCATCGCCAGAATGCGGTCAAGCTTCACATTGCGAACGATGGTGAAGCGGAATGTGATGCCGATGGGGTGAGGGATGCATCGAAGTCCTTGACGGCCCTTTAAAACCACATCATATCCGGCCCATGACCGACCTGAAACACATCCGCAATTTCTCGATCGTGGCGCATATTGACCACGGCAAATCCACGTTGGCTGATCGTCTTATTCAAGAGACGAACACCGTTGCCGACCGTGACATGAAAGAGCAGATGCTCGACAG
>CALJDH010000260.1 GCA_938023895.1 uncultured Aliiroseovarius sp. | reverse complement strand
CATCGATCCACGCGCTTTCTTGGCATAGAAGCTGACCACTTTCGGCGTGCCGTTCTTCATCTCCATGAATTGCGGGGTGATCACGCGCAACGCCAAACGGTCCTTCTGCACGGCCGAGAAATACTCGACCGAGGCGCAGTTTACCAAAACCTCGCTTTGGGTCTCATCCCCCGCCGCGTTAAGCGCATCCGCAATGCGCGGCCCCCAGAATTCATATAGGTTCTTGCCGCGCGGGTTCGCCATCCGCGTGCCCATTTCCAACCGGTGCGGCGCGATCTGGTCGCGCGGGCGCAACAGCCCGTACAGCCCTGACAGCAGGCACAAATGGTCATCAGCATAACGCAATGCGTCTTCATCCAGACTGGGCGCATCAAGGCCAGCATAGGTATCACCCGCGAACATCTCGATCGCTGGCTTTTCACCGTCGCCGCTGCCAAACGCGGCAAAGCGTTCCGCATTCAGCGCGCCCAGCTTGGGCGAGATATGCATGAGCTTTTCCAGCCCTTCTGCCCCGACACCCCGCGCGGTTTCGGCCAGGATTTCAGCTTGCTCCAAGAACCGAGGCCGCGTGCCCGCCCCGTTCAGGGCCGGTTTTTCGTCCAATCGTTTGGCAGGGGAAACCACAACCAGCATATCAGTCCTCTTCGCTTAGAATTTCCAAAAACGCGGGGCCGAACCGTTCGGCCTTGGCGTCATTCATCCCCGGCATACGGCCCAGATCCCCGATGCTCATCGGTTTACGTTCAGCAATTTTACGTAAGGTACCCGGCGCGATGGTCAAGTACTTGCCGGTCCCATCTTCGCCGCGCAACAATTCCGTCGCGGTGTCTTGCAACCGGTCAAACAGACTGCCCGCCGCGCGACCGGCCAGTTTCCGACGGGCGGGGTGCATTGGTTCGACAGCGCCTGCGATGACCTGAAGGAAGTCGGTTCCATAGCTTTCCAGTTTCTTTGCGCCAACGCCGCCAATCCGCGCCATGTCGTCCAACGTGGCAGGGCGTGTTTCGGTCATTTCGATCAGGGTTTTGTCAGTGAAGACCACGTAGGCGGGGACGCGGGCGGCTTCGGCCAGCGCGCGGCGTTTGGCTTTGAGCGCCGAGAGCAGCGGCGCGTCTTCTTCCGACACCAGCATCTTGGCGGCGGGCCTGCGTGCAGCTTTCAACGTGTCACGCCGCAATGTGACCTGAGCCTCGCCGCGCAGGACCGGATGTGCTTTTTGCGTGATGCGCAGCGCGCCGTGGCGTTCCGGATCGGGCCGCACCAAATCCAGCCCCAACATCTGCCGAAAAATCGCCTGCCACATGGGTTTCGTGTGGTCCTGCCCCACCCCGAAGGTCGGCAGGCTATCATGGCCACGTTCCTGCACCCGATCCGTCATCGTGCCGCGCAGAATGTCGATCAGGTGTCCTGAACCAAAGCGTTCGTCCGTGCGCAGAATGGCCGACAGCGCCTTCATCACGTCGACCGTTCCGTCGAACAGATCTGGTGGGTTGGAGCACAGATCGCAATTCCCGCAAGGCTCGGCCTCTTCCCCGAAATAGGCCAGCAGCTGCTGGCGGCGGCAGCCATGGGCCTCGGCCAGACCCAGCAGAGCATTCAGCCGCCCGTGATCCGCGGCGCGGCGTTCCGGCGGGGCAAGCCCTTCGTCGATCTGGGTGCGGCGAAAGCGGATGTCGTCGGCACCGAACAGGGTCAGCGTCTCGGCGGGCGCGCCATCGCGGCCCGCGCGGCCGATTTCTTGGTAGTAGGCTTCAATGGATTTGGGCAGATCGGAATGGGCGACCCAGCGAATATCGGGCTTGTCGACGCCCATGCCGAAGGCCACTGTGGCGACCACGATCAACCCGTCTTCCTGTTGAAAGCGGCGCTCGACCTCGCGGCGGTCATCGGGCTCCATGCCGCCGTGATAGTGCACGGCCGCGTGGCCTGCGTCTCGCAAGGCGCTGGCCAAAGTCTCGGTCCGGGCGCGCGTTCCTGAATAGACAATGCCGGACTGGCCTTTGCGCGCAGCGGCGAAAGACAGGATCTGCTGTCGGGGTGAATTCTTGGCGGCGAAGGCCAGATGAATATTGGGTCGGTCAAAGCCACGCAGGAAGGCAGCAGGCGGGACACCGTCGAACAGCTTCTCGACAATTTCGGCACGGGTTTCTTCGTCAGCCGTTGCGGTAAAGGCCGCCAAAGGCACATTCAATGTGCGGCGCAGCTCTCCGATCCTCAGGTAGTCGGGGCGGAAATCGTGGCCCCATTGGCTGACGCAATGCGCCTCGTCCACGGCGATCAGGCTGGTGCCAATGCGGCGCAGCAGGTTCAAAGTCCCGCCCGAGGCCAGACGTTCCGGCGCCATATACAGTAGCTTCAGTTCGCCGCGTTCAAGGGCCTCAAACACTGCGTCTGTTTCTTCTTGCGTGTTGCCCGAGGTCAGCGCCCCCGCCGACACGCCCGCCGCCTGAAGCCCGCGGACTTGGTCGCGCATCAGGGCAATGAGCGGCGAGATCACAACCGTCACCCCGCCGCGCACCAGCGCAGGCAATTGAAAGCAAAGAGATTTCCCGCCACCCGTTGGCATGATGGCCAAGGTGTTCTGACCATCGCAGACGGCCTGCACGATCTCGGCCTGACCGGGCCGAAAGTCATCGAAGCCGAAAACGGATTTCAGAAGATCAAGGTCGCGGGGCATGTGTGTGCTGCTCGGTGTTTTGACAGCACAATCCCATGCCCGCGCTTGGGCAGCAAGGGGTTAGTAGGCGGCCGAATACAAAGCGTCGTTCAGCACGATCCGAATGGCCATCAGTGCAATCAGGGCGACCAGCGGCGCCAGATCCAGATTGCCCAGATTGGGCAGGAAGCCACGGATGCGGGAATAGATCGGCTCGAGCAGTTTGTTCAGGCCGAACCAGATCTGCGCGACGATCGGCTGGCGCAGGTTCAGCACCTGGAAATTGATCAGCCACGACATGACGATGTGCACGATCAGGATGAACCAAGCAATTTCGGTAAGCATCAGAAGGATTTTGAGAATGCTGATCATGTCGGCTCCTTGCGGTTGG
>CALJDH010000259.1 GCA_938023895.1 uncultured Aliiroseovarius sp. | reverse complement strand
AAGGGCGACGGTTTCCCAGATGCGCGACTTCGTCAGGAAGAAGCCCATCGTGCCTGCCGTAAAGACAAGGATGCCGATGGTTGCGACGATGAAGACGATTATGCCCTGCATCCATGTCACATCAATCAACAGAAGATCGGTGTTGAAGATGAAGACGAAGGGCAAGGCCACTGTGCGGAGCGAGTAGAAGAACGCAGTAAAGCCGGTGCGGATGGCGTCACCACCCGACACGGCCGCTGCCGCGAAACTTGCCAGCCCCACCGGGGGCGTCACGTCCGCCATGATCCCGAAATAGAAGACGAAGAGGTGAACGGCGATCAGCGGCACAACAAGGCCGGACTGCGCGCCCAGTTCGACAACAACGCCCACCATCAGCGAGGACACAACAATATAGTTTGCCGTGGTCGGCAGACCCATCCCAAGGATCAGCGACAGGATTGCCACAAAGACCAGCATCAGGATCAGGTTGCCGCCGGACAGGAACTCGACAAAGTCTGCCATCACCTGACCGATCCCGGTCAGCGACACGGTGCCCACGATAATGCCCGCGGTGGCGGTCGCAAGACCAATACCGATCATGTTGCGCGCGCCGTCGATCATGCCTTCGATCAGGTCCATCACCCCGTCGCGCAGACGCGAGATCGGGTTGTCTTCGCCCCGGAAGAACGCTTTCAGCGCTTTCTGGGTCAGAAGGATGCCGAACAGCAGGAAGGTGGCCCAGAAGGCCGACAGGCCGGGCGATTTGCGCTCGATCATCAGGAAGTAGACCAGCACGATGATCGGCAACAGGTAATAGAGACCCGACTTATAGATCTTCGCCACGTCCGGCAGCTCGACCACTTCAGCGTTGGGGTCATCGGGCTCCAGATCCGGAACCTGTGCGGCCAGATAGATCAGCGCGACATAGATCACGAACAGAAGGATCGACAAGACCCAGCCAGAACCAGCAGGGAACAGCGATACGATCCAGCCAACCGGGTATTGCGTGGCGTAACACAGCAGTGCAAAGCCCGCGAAAAAGGCAAACATCCCGCCGATGGTCTTGCCCATCGACACGACCTTGTTGCCGATGGTCGGCATTTTGTTTTTCACCGCTTCCAGATGCACGATGTACACCAGCGCGATGTAGGAAATGATCGCAGGCAGGAAGGCGTGGGTGATGACCTCGACATACGAGATACCCACATATTCCACCATCAGGAACGCAGCCGCGCCCATGACGGGTGGCATGATCTGACCGTTCACGGACGAGGCAACCTCGACCGAGCCAGCCTTTTCAGCCGAGAAGCCAACACGCTTCATCAGCGGAATGGTAAAGGTGCCGGTGGTCACAACGTTGGCGATGGACGAGCCCGAAATCAGACCCGTCGCAGCCGAGCCGACAACCGCCGCTTTCGCAGGACCGCCACGCAGGTGGCCAAGAGCACCAAACGCCATTTTGATGAAGTAGTTACCTGCGCCTGCACGGTCCAGAAGGGCACCGAACAGGACGAATAGGAAGACGAACTTGGTCGAGACGCCCAGCGCGATACCGAATACACCTTCGGATGTGATCCACATGTGGCTCATCGCCTTACGCAGTGACGCACCCGCCCAGCGGATCTGGTCGGGGACCACCTCGGACGATCCGAAGAAGACGTAGAATAGGAAGACAATCGCCAAGGCCACCATGACCGGGCCCAGCGTGCGGTAGGCTGCAATGAACAGGAAGGTCAGCCCAGCCAATGCGAAATATGCATCGGACTGATCGGCAAGGCCACCGTTCGCGACGATCTTGTCGTAGAAGAAGTAGCCATAGAGCGCCAAGAATGCGCCGCCGACCCCAAGTACCCAATCATACCACGGAATGTAGTTGCGGGGGCTGGACTTGAACAACGGATAAGCCATCGCGGCCAGGAAAATCGCAAACGCCAGATGGAACTGGCGCGAGTTGTTAATCAGGTCGCCAGGCAGAACATAAGGCGCGACCGGCGAAGCCAGAAGCACCTGAAAAATTGACCAAATCAGCGCGACGGCGGCAATCATCAGCCCGACCGCGCCCTGTGGGTTTCGCGCACCGGTGTCGCTGGCGGCGACGAGCTCTTGAAGCTCTTCTTCGCTAAGCGCGCGTTCCTCTTTCGTGGACATTGTGTCTCTCCCTCGGTCAGCTTGCGACCGTACTTGTTTACTTAGGAAACATGCCCGATCTTCTGCCGGGTCAAAGCGATCGGGGGACGCAGGGCCGCCCCCCGATCAAAAGGCTTACGGGTAACCGCTTACTCGATAATTCCAGCCTCTTTATAGTACTTCGCAGCACCCGGGTGCAGCGGAGCAGACAGACCAGCGGTTGCCATTTCCTTGGGGTCAAGGTTGGCGAATGCCGGGTGCAGACCTTTGAAGTCTTCGATGTTGTTCATCACCGACGACACAACGGCGTAGACAGCATCTTCCGACACAGCGTCCGAGCTGACGAAGGTTGCGCCCACACCGAAGGTGGCGGTGTCAGCATCGTTACCACGGTACATGCCGCCCGGAATGGTGGCGGTCCGGTAGAACGAGTTGTCGGCGACCAGCTTGTCGACAGCTTCGCCGGACACTTCAACCAGAACCGAGTCACAAGCCGTGGTGGCTTCCTGGATCGAACCCGAGGGGTGACCAACGGTGTAGACCATTGCGTCGATCTGGTTGTCGCACAGAGCTGCCGACTGTTCCGAAGCCTTCAGCTCGGTTGCCAGAGCGAAGTCATCGGTGGTCCAGCCCAAGGCTTCCAGCAGAACTTCCATGGTGCCGCGCTGACCAGAACCGGGGTTGCCAATGTTGACGCGCTTACCTTTCAGGTCAGCGAAGGTCTTGATGCCACTGTCTGCACGGGCCACGACGGTGAAGGGCTCGGGGTGGACCGAGAATACCGCGCGCAGGCCTTCGAACTTGCCGGCATCTTCGAATTTCGAGGTACCGTTATAGGCATGGTACTGCCAATCCGACTGGGCCACACCAAATTCCAGCTCGCCTTCGCGAATGGTGTTGATGTTGTAGACCGAACCACCGGTCGACTCGACCGAGCAGCGAACGCCGTGCTCTTTGCGGCCTTTGTTCACCAGACGGCAGATGGCGCCGCCGGTCGGATAGTACACGCCGGTCACGCCGCCGGTACCGATGGTGATGAATTCCTCGGCAAAGGCAGCCGGCGCCATCACTGCGGTGGCAGCGACCCCTGCAAATGCAATCTTGAACCCTTTAAACATCAGATTTCTCCCTTGTTTGATGTTATTTACTCGCTCCACACTTCCGCCAGTTGGCGGTTGTGAAGCTCGACTTCAGCAATTCGTTCCTGGGCCGCGACGCCAGCGCGCCCGACCACCATTCCGACGATGGTTTCCAGAAGGAACATCGTCGACACGTAGGACGAAAAGAAATGAGGGCTATCGGTCGACACGGTGAACCCTGCCGACGCAAATTCCAACGCTGGACACGTATGCGTATCGGTGATCACCACGACGAAAACCCCTAACTCAAGCGCAAGCCTGGCTGCCTTGATCACTGAGACAGCAAATGGCGGCTTGGTAACTATAAGTAGTGCATCACGTTCATCGAGCCCTGACAAGGCTCCCCCTAGGGAAGCCCCCATCCGATTGGCAAGAATCCAGTTATCTGCGCAGAAATTCGCCATATAAGACAGGTATTCGACAACCCCGGTGGACCCCAACGCCCCCAAGAGCAGCACCTTTCGGGACTGCGCCAAACGGTCGGCCACGTCACGAATCGCGTCTGGATCCAACCCAGCCATCGTCTGCCTCAGGTTGTTCTCGCATGCGGCGAAATGGGCCTGAACGAAGTCGGATTTCCCGTCGCCATGCGCCTTCTGAAGCTGCCCGGCCCGATCCGCGAAATTGTTCACTTTGCGGTCGATCTTGTCGCGCATTTCCTCGCGCAGCTCATCAAAACTGGCATAGTCCAAGGCCCGAGCAAGACGCGAAAATGTGGCGGGCGACACGCCGGTCTGCGCAGACACTGTGCGCAGCGGACGCGACACGGCATCCAGCGGGTTGGCCACAAGGTAATCGGCAGCTGCGCGCAAGGCACCGCTTAGATCACCATAGGCCACTGCCAGCCTCTTTTCGAAGCTCTCACTTGCGCTCACGTCCAGCGTCTCCCTGTTTGGACAAGGCTCAGTGTTCCTTTTGTTTCACCTATTGTCAATTCTCGATTCATTTGTTTCAATGGCAACAGGTTCAACGGGACATGCAAGGGATCCCCATGTCACATATTTTCCCGCGTCACTGCAAATCAGCCCCACCTATCGCAACCCGCGGAGACGGCATCTACATCATTGATTCCGAAGGGAAAAAATACCTTGATGGATCCGGCGGTGCGGCCGTGTCCTGTCTTGGCCATTCGGACCCGGACGTGGCCAAAGCCATGCATGATCAGATCGACAGACTCAGCTTCGCGCACACCGGATTCCTGACGTCAGAGCCGGCAGAATCACTCGCAGACCGCCTGATCGCGCACGCACCCGAGGGAATCGAGCGGGTCTATTTGGTGTCTGGCGGCTCGGAAGCGGTCGAGGCGGCGCTGAAACTGTCCCGTCAATACATGATCGAGATCGGGCAGAGCCAACGCACCCGTTTCATCGCCCGCAAGCAAAGCTATCACGGCAACACGCTGGGCGCTTTGGGAACCGGCGGCAACATGTGGCGGCGCGAACCCTTTGACCCTTTGATGATGTCGGCCAGCCATATCGATCCCTGCTATGAATACCGCCTGCGTCAAGAAGGCGAAACGGAAGAGGAGTACGGGTTGCGCGCCGCAAACGCGTTGGAAACAGAAATCCTGCGCGTCGGGCCGGAAACCGTGATTGGCTTTCTTGCCGAACCGGTTGTGGGTGCCACGGCGGGCGCCGTGCCTGCAGCCAAAGGCTATTTCAAACGCATCCGCGAGATTTGCGACAAGTACGGTATCCTGCTGATCCTTGACGAGGTCATGTGTGGCATGGGCCGCACCGGTACCCTGTTCGCTTGCGAGCAAGATCAGATTTCGCCCGATATCATCACCATCGCCAAGGGGCTTGGGGCTGGCTATCAACCGATTGGTGCGATGCTGTGCACGGGCGTGATCTATAACGCAATCGCGCAGGGCAGCGGGTTCTTTCAGCATGGGCACACCTATATCGGGCACCCGGTAGCCTCTGCCGCCGCAGATGCGGTTGTGCGCAAACTGACCGAAGGTGGCATGGTTGCACGCGCAGCCAAGATGGGTACGCGTCTGAATGATGCGCTGCACGCCGAGTTCGGCCAGCACCCGCATATCGGTGACATCCGCGGTCGCGGCATGTTTCGTGGGCTGGAGATCGTGGCGAACCGCGACAGCAAAGCGCCGTTCGATCCGTCCCGCGGCATCGCCGGCCGCCTGAAAAAGCAGGCCTTCGCGAACGGCCTGATCTGCTATCCGATGAGCGGTACGATTGACGGACAGAACGGGGACCACGTGTTGCTGGCCCCGCCCTTCATCATCTCGGACGATCAGATCGACGAGCTGGTCGGCAAGCTGTCCAAATCGTTGGAGCAGGTTCTGTGACACCGCTTCCCAAGATCATGCTCGCCCCGAACGGGGCGCGCTTGACCAAAGCCGACCACCCTGCCCTGCCGATGACCGCAGCCGAGATCTTGGCAACCACGCAAGCCTGTCAGGCGCAGGGCGTGGATGGGCTGCATCTTCATCTGCGGGATCAGGACGGGAAGCACCTTCTGGACGCTGCCGCCTATGCAGATGCGCTGACCCTTTTTCGCGCTGAAATGCCCGGCTTCCCGGTGCAAATCACGACCGAGGCTGTCGGGATGTATGACCCCGCCCATCAACGGCATATCGCATTGAATTCAGGGGCTGATATGGTCTCGGCTTCGGTCCGCGAACTGTGCCGGGACGATCACGATGTGACGCGCGCGTTCTACAACGACTGCCATAAGCGCGGCATTGCCGTGCAGCACATCCTCTATGACGAGGAGGACGCCGTACTTCTGACCCACGTGCTGGACGAGAAGCTTCTGACCGCACCCGAACTACAGCTGATCTTTGTATTGGGGCGCTATGCGGTAGGGCAGAAATCTGACCCGAAAGAGCTGGATCCGTTTCTCGATTGGCTGAAG
>CALJDH010000258.1 GCA_938023895.1 uncultured Aliiroseovarius sp. | reverse complement strand
GTTTGCGGCAGCGGACCTTGGTCGTCGATGAACTGCCAATTCCAGAAGGCACGGGCGTTGTCTTCGCTTTTGCCAAAAACCTGAACGCCGACGCCGCGTGCCTTGGCTGCGGTTTGAAAGGCGACGGTTTCATCGTCGCTGACATTGTCCAGGTTGAACTGGATCGAATCCGGCGCGCGGGTTTCCGGGGCCAGCGGTGCGGGGACCGTGATCCACGGGCTCTGTTCCAGCTTCGCCGCCACATAGTCGTGGTTACGCAGCCCGTCTGTCACGCGGCGCTCAAGCTCGGGAATCTGCGGGCGGATCACGGCGGCGGACAGGTTCGACAGGCGCGTGTTGTAAAGCGGCAGTTGGTTTTGCCAGCGGGCAAAGGCGTCGGCCAGATCAGTCGAGTTCTCGCCACGCGGGGTTTTGTGCTTCTTCCAGTTATGCTCGTAGGCACCAGACATGATCACGGCGCGGGCGGCCAGATCGGCGTCATCGGTGATCAGGATGCCCCCTTCGCCCGCGTTCAGCATCTTGTAGGACTGGAACGAGAAACAGCCGATCTTACCAATCGTGCCGATCTTGCGTCCATGCCACAGTGTCCCCAGAGAATGGGCGGCGTCTTCGATCACCGGGATCTCAGCGGCATCACAGAGCTGCATGATCGCATCCATGTCCGAGGTGTGCCCGCGCATGTGGCTGATGATCACCGCGCCAACGTCCGGAGTCAGCTTGGCGGCAAAATCGTCCATGTCGATGCGGTAGTTGCCCTGTACGTCCACCAGCACCGGCTTGCATTCGGCATGCACAACCGAGCTAGGCACGGCGGCGAAGGTGAAGGCAGGAATTAGAACCTTGGTGTCACGCGGCAGGTTCAAGGCCTTCAAAGACAGAAACAGCGCGGCCGAGCAGCTGGCCACGGCCAGCGCGTACTTGGCGCCCATCATCTCGGCGAACTCGGCTTCCAGAAGGGCGACGGGCGCGTCTTCCGGGGCGGTGTAGCGGAAAAGGTCGCCTGATTGTAGCAGCCGGTCGATCTCGGCGCGGGCGGCTTCGGGGATGGGTTCGGCGTCATGGACGTTTGGTGCGGCGAGTGGGGCTGCGTTCTGGTCCAGGGTCATGCTGTCTCCTCTTTCGAGTGTGGCCTTTTCGGCTTTTTCGAAATGTTCTTTCGGAAAATATAAAAGAGTGAGGTGAGTCTGGCCAGAAGTTTCGGTGCTGCGGGTGCAGCTATATTTTTTAGATTTGTTGTTCAGTTGTTACGAAGCTGTGGGGTGGAAAGGGCAAAAAAAAGAAAAGCCGCGTTGTTGAAACGCGGCTTTCGATGTTTTCGGGATCGGAGATCTACCGTTTCAGAACAGCGGCCATCTGGTCTGCGAACTTGTCATTGTCTGTTCCGGTGTCCAGTACGTCTTCCGCAGCATCCAGCAGCGCGTCGGGGACATTGCCGCGCCCGCGATGTTCGATCAGGCCCGCAACAAGCGGGGCCGTGAACTCGGGGTGGGGCTGGATGGTCAGGATTTTGTCGCCGATCATCATCGCCGCATTGGCGCAGAAATCAGTCGAGGCGATGATTTCGGCACCTTCTGGAGCGTCGATCACTTGGTCCTGATGCCACGCGTTCAAGGCAAGTTTGTGATCGCCGAAATCATACTCAGTCCGGCCAATCGACCAGCCACCGTCAAACTTCGCGACTTTGCCGCCAAGCGCTTGGGCGATGATCTGGTGTCCAAAACAGACGCCGACAAGCGGCTGGCCCGCATCGCGAATGTCACGGATCAGATCTTCCAGCGGCGGGATCCAGTCGTGATCTTCATAGACACCATGTTTCGAGCCGGTGATCAGCCATCCGTCCGCGTCTTCCGTGCCCGCAGGGAATTCGCCATCCACAACCGAGAAGATCTGGAAGTCGAAGCCATGCCCGTCCAGAAGGCGGGTGAACATCTCGCCATAGTCACCGACGCTGTCGCGCAGTTCGTCGGGGGAATGGCCTGCTTGCAGAATGCCGATTTTCATGTTTCACCAAATTTGATCAAATTGTCGCGCAGTCATACATGACCTACCCGAGCCGTGACGCCGGGGCAAGGGCAATTTTGTGTGAATGATCAGCGAAACAAGGTGCGCATGAAGCTGGGGCGGCGCATGACGGCCTGCGGAAGGTGCCGGTTCAGGTGCTTCCCGATGCGCCCAAAGATCGTGATGACGGCCAGCGTTAGCAGGATGAAATAGAAGGCCAGGATCGGGTAGGGGATGAACGGGTTGAACGTCTTATCCGCGAAATAGCTGGCGTAATAGAGCGCGTCTCCGCGTTGCTGCCAGACCGGGAAGCCCGAGAAATAGACCAGCGCCGTGGCGTGGAACAGGAAGATCGCCTCGTTCGTATAGGCAGGCCATGCCAGACGCATCATCGACGGCCAGATGATCCGCTTGAACCGGGTCCAGCCAGTGATGCCATAGGCATCGGCGGCCTCTAGATCGCCTTTTGGGATGGATTGCAGCGCGCCAAAGAAGATCTCGGCTGAATAAGCGGTGGTGTTCAGGAACAAGACGATTGATGCCCCCAGCCAAGCCGAGGTCAGCAGCGAAAAGCCCGGCACGCTCTGCTTGATTGACAGGAACACTGCGTATGCAAAGAACATCTGGATGAACAAGGGCGAGCCGCGGAACACGTAGATGAAGAACTCAGCCGGTTTGCGCACGCGTGCCGAACGGCTGTTCTTGGCCATGGCCAGTCCGGTGGCTGCGAAAAAGCCAAACAGGATCGCGACCAGCCCGAAATAGATGTTCCAGATCATGCCCGAGCCGATCAGCGTGAACTGCTCGCAAAGCGTATAGTCTTCACGCGGCAGCAGGCGTTCGCCCAAGCCGATTGAGCGGAGAGCATAGTCCTGAATGGTCTGAACGCAGCTCATGTCGCGGCCTTCCGTTGCGCTTCACCGGCGGCGGTGGCCTGACCGTGGGACAGGCGGAGGGACAGACGTTTGTAGACGCGTTCACTGATCGAGGTGAGCAACAGGTAGAAGACCAAAAGGCCCCCGAAGTAATAGGCGTTCCAGTTGCCATGCGGATAGTCCGAGAACTTGGCCGTCTTGGTCGCCCCAAGTTCGCGCGCCCAATAGACGATGTCTTCGACGCCCAGCAGGAACAGCAGAGGGGTGGCCTTGATGAGGATCATCCACAGGTTCGACAGACCGGGCAGGGCATAGACCCACATCTGCGGCACCATGATGCGCCAGAAGGTCTGGCGGGACGACATGCCGTAGGCCTCGGCGGTTTCGAGCTGCGCGCGGGGGACGGCTTTCATTGCGCCGAACAGCACGTTTGCGGCAAAGGCGCCGAACACAATGGCGAAGGTCAGGACCGCCAGAGCAAAGCCATAGGTCTCGTGCACCCATTGCGGGCTGGTGGAAAGGGGCAGTTTGGCCTGCGCGCAGACCACGAAATCATTTCCCTGACGCACCGGTTCGGACCAGTCCGAGCATTTCACCTTGTGGCGCAGATACTCAAATCCCTGATCCAGCGCGATCACGAAGAACATGAAGAACGCGATGTCAGGGACGCCCCGTACAATGGCGGTATAGGACTTGCCCAGAAGGCTGATTGGCCAGATACGCGAGCGGGCGGCAGTGGCGCCTGCAAAACCGAACATCAAGGCCACGGGTGCGGTGATTGCCAACAGCACCAAGACAATCCCGAAGGATTGATAGAACGCCATGTGCTTGCCTGTGGTCAGGTAGCAGCTGAGCCAGCTAAAGCTCTCGAGCGTGGAAGGATCGGTGCAGTAGGAAAACATCGCGTGTGCAGTTTGTCCGTTAGAAAAGTCGGGCCCGCATGCGTGCACATACGGGCCCGGCCATTACATTACCACTGAGAAGAAACTTCCCATTTGGCGATCATGGTGTTCAGCGTGCCGTCGTCTTTCATCGACTGGATGGCCGCATCGAACTTAGCGCGCAGGTCGCCGTCGCTTTCACGAATACCCATGCCAACGCCGCCGCCAATGGCTTCCATGCGCTCGAGCATCACCAGACCGTCTGTGCCAACCATGGTGTCCAGGAAGGATTTGTCGGCCAGAACCGCGTCAGCTTCGCCATTCTTCACGGCAGCAACGGTTTCTTCCGGGGTTGCGAATTCAACCAGGGTCCAGCCCTGCTCGGCCACGAAAGCGGCCTGAATGGTGGTCGCCTGAGCTGCCACAATCGCGCCTGCCGGATCTACGTCAGCCGACATGGCAGCGTAAGCCGAGGGATCTGGCGGGGTGTAAGGTTGGGTGAAGTCGATGACTTCGTCACGTTCGTCCGTGATCGACATGCCAGCGATGATGGCGTCGTAGTTGCCCGACACGAGGTTCGGAATGATGGTGTCCCATTCATTCTTGACCCATTCGCAGGTCAGCTCGGCGCGCTTGCACAGCTCGTCGCCCAGCTCGCGCTCGAAGCCGTCGATTTCGCCGGCATCGTTCACGAAGTTCCACGGTGCATAGGCACCCTCGGTGCCAAGGCGCACGGTGTCCGCGGCCATGGCGAAGCTAGCCGTCAGGGCCAGTGCCGCCGTCGAGACGATCAGTTTTTTCATGATTTACTCCCAGGTTACTTTTATTGGTTAGAAATTGGTCTCACACGGGTTGCGAGTGAGACAGGAATTGCTTCAGACGCTCGCTTTTTGGATTGCCGAAAAGTTCGGCCGGGGCGCCTTCTTCTTCGATCAGACCTTGGTGCAGGAACACCACGTGGTCCGAGACATCATGCGCCATGCGCATGTCATGGGTCACGATAATCATGGTGCGACCCTCGGCGGCCAGATCCTTAATGACCTTGACCACTTCCTGCTCCAGCTCAGGATCTAGTGCAGACGTGGGTTCGTCAAACAGCAGCGCTTTGGGCTCCATACACAGAGCACGGGCAATCGCGGCGCGCTGTTGTTGGCCACCGGACAGCTGCGCGGGCCAGACGTCGCATTTGTCGCCAATGCCGACCTTCGCCAGATACGCGCGCGCCTTTTCCTCTACCTCGGCCTTATCGCGGCCAAGGACGGTGACGGGGGCCTCCATCACGTTTTGCAGAATGGTCATGTGGGACCACAGGTTGAACTGCTGGAACACCATCGACAGGTTGGTGCGGATCCGAGTGACCTGCGCGCGGTCGGCGGGGTGACGGTTCAGCCCTTGACCCTTCCACGTGATCGGCTCGCCTTCGAAACGGATGTCGCCCTGTTGGCTTTCTTCCAACAGGTTGGCACAGCGCAGAAGGGTGGATTTACCCGACCCTGAGGATCCGATCAGCGACACGACATGCCCACGGGGCGCGACCAGATCGACGCCTTTCAGCACCTCCAACGCGCCATAGCTTTTGTGCAAGTCGCGGATTTCGATCACTGGCAGAGTGTCGGTAGGGGTCAGGTCTGAGTTATCGCGAGGCACAGGCGGTTCCGGTTTAAAACAAGGTTTTGTGGTGCACGAGTAGGGAGCAATTTCATACGGATTGCAACGGCGAAATGACGGGGAAGTTACGTAAATCCGGGTGGATGGTCGGTTCACGCTGCGAAATGTCGGTTTGTGTTGTGTGGATCAACACCGGGTAGAGCGCGCGCGTTTTGGCGTTGACCCGCGCGCTCTGCGGAGAATCATGATCTGAAGGGGCAGGAGGGACTACAGCGCCTTTGCCGCGCGCTGTCGGGCCAGATTGCTGTCCAGGTCACTGATGCCCAGAAAGCGTGGAATCATCCGCATCAGCGCATCTTCTTCCGAAGCGCGTTCGCCATCTGTCAGGACGACCGTCCACGCAGCTTCTAATATGGCAATGCGATCATCTAAAGGTACCGCGTCCTTCACCGCGTTGGTAAAACGGACCGTGTCGGGGGCGGTGGCTTCCAGCGTTTCAGCTTCGCTTCTCAGGGTCGCTGCATCGGCTTCGGACAGTCCGTGCCGCTGTGCCAGAATCCGGTCAATCGCACGCTTTTCGGCAGTATCATAGTCGTGATCCGCCCGTGCAAGTCGCACGAGAATGGCCGCCACAGCCAGTCGGGCATCCCCATCCTGAAGCGGCTGGGGGGCGGGTTGGGTCAGTTTGTCCAGAAGCGATTTCAGCATTTGATTAATGTGGGTATGGCGCAGGAAATGCCAAGCCCAGTTCCTTCACTTATCCGTCATAGCCTTCGATGATGATCAGGTCTGCTACCGAGACCGGGTCGCGGAAGGCTTTGGCAGCCTGATAGACGTCGCTGTTGTAGCAGTCGATCGCGGCCTGATAGCTGGGAAATTCGATGACGACATTGCGCGAACGTGACTGCCCTTCGACGGTTTCAAACTGACCACCACGGATCAGGAAACGGGCGCCGTAGGCCTCGAACGCGGCTCCATTGGCTTTGACATAGTCCTGATAACGCTCAATGTCGTCCACATCGACGCGTCCGATCCAATATCCTTTGGCCATAACTGCTCCCGTTACCTAATTTGTGAGACTTTCCAGCGAATAGCGGATGTCGTCAATCGCAATTCCGCCGGGATCGTTATGCGTTAGCGTAATTGCCGCGACCGGTACGGTGCAAATGAACCCGAAGCTTTGCACACCATGCGCAGGGGATAGAGTAACCGCGTGGATCAAGCTGGCGTCTGGGCCATAAAAATGCAGCCACACCGGCCCAGGGGCAGGGCGGCTGCCCAGCGGATCGGCGTAATCCAAATGCAGACGCAGTGCGAATGACTGAATCGGGGCGCCAAAACTGATCGCCAGACTGCCTTCCCCCCGGCCAGAGCGCTGTGTGAATCCGTCGGGGCCTAGTGGGAAGGCCGCATTCGAACCGAAACCTGCGTGAAACGCGACTGCCAGAGGAGGGCGCGTCGGGGGCTGTGCCACGCGCGGAGGGGCCGATGGCCCACCGCCGAGAACGGCAAAGACATCCTGTGCGCCGACGCTCTGTCCGGCTAGAGCAGCTCCCAACGTGGCTCCGGAGGCGTGGATCGCACCGGCAATGGCTTGACCCGGTTCAGGGATCACAGAGAAGCTTTCGAAATCAATCAAGCCCGACGTGGTTTCGGCAACAAGTTCATAGGGCGCTTGCGTGATGGGATCAGCTGCAGCCGGGATAGCCGAGAGACAGAACGCGATGAACGCCGCAGACCTCATCTCACAACGATGTCGTCGCGTGGTACACCCGATGCCTCGGCCACGCGATTGACCAAATCGGCCTCCTCGTCGCGCAGAACACCATCTGCCAAAGACACCTGCCAAAGGGCCGTGATGATCTTCACGCGCTGCTCTAACGGCATCATGTCCTGCACGGCTTTCGCCAGATCCTCGGTCGGGCCAGCCTGTTTTTCCTGCGCCTCGCATTCGGCACGCAGCTTTGCTGCGGCAATCGGGTTCAGGTCGTAGTGACGAGCAAACAGGCGATCGATCCGAGCGATTTCGGTCTGGGCATAGTCGGCATCCGCGCGCGCTAGACGGACCAGCAGCACGCCCATGGCGCGTTGTGCATCTTCGGACCAACAGATGTTGTCAGCTTGCGACATGGGGGCTCCTTCAAAGTTGAAGAGAGCCTAAATCACGGATTGCGCAAAGAAAAGGGCGGGGAAAACCCCGCCCGTTTCCGAATTTCGATGTGGCTTAGACCAGACGTTCGATGTCTTTCGCGGCGCGCACGAAATCAGCAAAAAGCGGCGCGGGATCGAAGGGTTTCGACTTCAGTTCGGGGTGAAACTGAACGCCGATGAACCACGGGTGATCCTTCCATTCAACGATTTCCGGCAGACGGCCATCGGGCGACATGCCCGAGAAGACCAGTCCGCAGTCTTCCAGCTGTTCACGGTATTTGGTGTCCACTTCGTAGCGGTGACGGTGGCGTTCCTCGATGGTCTCGCTGCCATACACTTCGGCCACTTTCGAACCTTCGGTCAGTGCGGCGGTATAGGCACCCAGACGCATGGTGCCGCCCTTGTCGTCACCGACTTTGCGCTTCACCTTGTAGTTGCCCTGTACCCATTCTTTCAGGTGATAGACCACCGGGGTGAACCGGGTCTCGCCAGCTTCGTGGTCGAATTCTTCCGAACCTGCATCTTTGATACCCGCGACGTTGCGTGCGGCCTCGACCACGGCCATTTGCATGCCCAGACAGATGCCAAGATAGGGGATCTTGCGTTCGCGGGCGAACTGAGCCGCCTTGATCTTGCCCTCGGTGCCACGTTCGCCGAAGCCGCCGGGAACCAAAATGGCGTGGAAGCCCTCCAGATAGGGCGCAGGATCTTCATTGTCGAAAGGCTCGGCATCGACCCATTCCAGCTTCACGCGGGTACGGTTGGCCATTCCGCCGTGGGTCAGCGCTTCCTTGATGGATTTATAGGCGTCCTCAAGCTGAGTGTATTTTCCAACTACGGCGATCTTCACCTCGCCCTCGGCGTTGTGAATGCGATCTTCCACATCTTCCCAGCGGCTGAGGTCGGGTTTCGGGGCGGGCGCAATTTGGAACGCATCCAGCACCGCTTGGTCCAGACCTACCTTGTGATAGGCCATTGGCGCTTCATAGATCGACTTCAGGTCATAGGCCGGGATGACCGATTCCTGACGGACGTTACAGAACAGGCCGATCTTGGCGCGTTCCTTGTCGGGAATCGGGTGTTCGGACCGGCAGACCAATACGTCGGGCGCGATACCGATCGAGCGCAGCTCTTTCACGCTGTGCTGTGTCGGCTTGGTCTTCAGCTCGCCCGAGGCTGCCAGATAAGGCAACAGGGTCAGGTGCATGAAGATACATTGGCCGCGCGGGCGTTCTTGGCTGAACTGGCGGATTGCTTCGAAGAAGGGCAGGGCTTCGATGTCGCCCACGGTGCCGCCGATTTCACACAGCATGAAGTCGACTTCGTCATCGCCGATTTCGATGAAGTCTTTGATTTCGTTTGTGACATGCGGGATCACCTGAATGGTTTTGCCCAGATAGTCGCCGCGGCGCTCTTTTTCCAACACGGTGGTGTAGATGCGGCCCGAGCTGACCGAATCCGTGTTGCGGGCGGCCACGCCGGTGAAGCGTTCATAGTGGCCAAGGTCCAGATCGGTCTCGGCGCCATCGTCGGTCACGAAAACCTCGCCGTGCTCAAACGGGCTCATCGTGCCGGGGTCGACGTTCAGATAAGGGTCAAGCTTGCGCAGACGGACCGTGTAGCCGCGCGCTTGCAACAGCGCACCCAATGCGGCCGAGGTCAGACCCTTGCCCAAAGATGAAACAACACCGCCGGTGATGAAGATGTAACGTGCCATGTGGTTGGCTGCCCCCGTGATACTGGCGTCGTTGCGCCGCAATAGCTTGTAAGTGGATGCGCAAACAGCAAGCAGAAAACACCGCTGCGAATCCGGTCCTCACGGGATTAAAGATATAACCGATTCCGGCCTCCCGTGCAACCGGATCGTCTAAATAGTGGGGCGGCGCAGCGCCCCGCCTCTAGGTGTTGTGTGGGTTGCCTATCGTCCGGTTTTCTAAGTGAAAACCGGTTCGACTGTAGATGTGGGGCAGGCGAACCCGCCCGATGATCAATCCGCGCGCGGCGGAGTCAGGCTTTCGTCGGTGTTTACCGGCGGCAGCAAGTTGCTGACATCTGGAACCGCAGGTGCGGCTTCACCTTCAGCAGCAGGCGCTTCAAGACCAAGCGCATCCACGACCGAGCTGTCAGCCGAGTTCTTTGCCGAAATGATCGTCAGCGAGATCGAGGTGATCAGGAAGGCAATCGCAAAACCCCAGGTCAGTTTACCCAAGGCCGTCGCCGCACCACGTGCCGACATAACGCCGCCACCGCCACCGCCACCAATGCCAAGGCCACCGCCCTCAGAGCGCTGCAAAAGCACGATCCCG
>CALJDH010000257.1 GCA_938023895.1 uncultured Aliiroseovarius sp. | reverse complement strand
CTTCAGCGCTGCCCCACCCAACACTGTCGAGGCATCACACCGCCTCGACCAGTGGCTTCATGTTCTTGATATGTCGGATGACGAAGTTTCGCAAACGTCGGGCTGTCGGCACCAAGCGGGCCGTGGACGATAGTTCAGGCGCATCTTTCAGCTCGGGGAAGATGGTGAATATCTCGGTCAGCGCTTCCTGTCCAAGAGATTTCCGCGCCTCCTCGGCCACCAACAGGGTTTCGCTGGGAAGCCCATTTGCGAACACGATCTCATGCGCATCACACAGAAAGTGCAGATAGGTCACGCGCTCTGCGCGCGCGTCCACAGCCACTCCGGGCAGATCAATAAGCTTGATGGCGGGCACAAGGATCTCGGCGCTGCCAAACATCCGTTCCGCGATCTTCGAGCGCACCAGCACCCTGTGTTGACGCGACACCCGCAGGTCCGTTTTGGGATAACCGACGCCCAACGCACCTGCATGAATGACAATGGGGCGCAGCTTTTCATTCCGCTCCAACTCCTGCGTCGAAATGGTCCGCGCGTTGATCCAACGAATTGTCTGCGTGCCGTGGTCCAGCGTCGAAACGACGTCGCCCGCGCGAAGCTTTTCGATCTGAACCGGCCCATTGGGCGTCTCGATCAACGTACCATCCGCAAAACAGACGACATTGGCATTCACATCAACATCGTCAATGATTGCCTCGCCTTGGTTCCCGCCAGTACGCCCGGCAAGGACGAAGTCCCATCCATCTTGGCTTGTGGTTGCCCACTCGCCACCCGGTATAGTTCCCGTGGCGGTGTCATCCCCCAAAGTCACGGTGACGTTGCCGAATTCGTCCACGCTGACATCGAAGTCAACAGCGCCACCCGTCGACATGTCGGCAACGGTAGTTGATCCAATGGACACGCCGTTCCAGCGAATATCGATGACATTCCCCGGATAGCCACTGACCCCCCAGTTGAAAGGCGCAAGCCGGATCGAAAGACCCTCGGAAACCCCTTTTTCTTCGGGGCTTTGCATGGTCGAGGGATCGCCCAGATTGAACGTAATTCCGTCCGGCTCACCATCACCCCACGGGCCGGGATTCGTTACGAAGTCGACGCTCATGCTCGCCGCGAACTGGTTGACACGCTCGTCGCCAGTCAGGTCCGCGTTTAATTCCAAGCGTGTTTTGTTGCCATCGTCAAAGATCACGAACTCGTTGTCCGGATCACCTGATGAAGCTGAGTTCACGACCCCGACATTCCCGGTATTGGGCCCAGAAGTGTCAGTTTGCGTCGCCCCATTCAGGTTGTCACCATCCCCATCAGGGTCGAACGTGTTGGTATAGACAAAGGTTCCCATTTTTTCACCCGGTAAAAGCCTGAATGCCGGGCTTGAACAGAAAAAGGAACGTGGGGAGTGTATCAGCGACACTCCACTTCCCTGAACCCCGACATCGATGCGTCACATACTATGGCGAGATCCTAAACCTTAGTATAGTTTTACGCGCAACCCTGACGTCGAGTAAGCCGAAGGGTTATCAATCCAAGATTGAGCATCGACAGTGCGGCCGTGAAGGGACAAATCAGTCGTCCGCGTTGGCCTCGGACCGCGATTTACCAGCCACGTCTTGCGCCAGAACCGACGCCATGAACGCGTTCAAATCGCCATCCAACACCCCTTTGGTGTCCGAAGTCTCGTGCCCCGTGCGCAGATCTTTCACCATCTGGTAAGGCTGCAACACATAGGACCGGATCTGGTTGCCCCAGCCCGCGTCACCCTTGTTTTCATGCGCTTCGTTGATGGCCGCATTCCGGCGATCCAGTTCCATCTGATACAGGCGCGATTTCAGTGCCTTCATAGCGATGTCACGGTTTTGGTGCTGCGATTTGACCGAACTGGTCGTCACGATCCCGGTTGGGATGTGCGTGATCCGCACGGCCGAGTCCGTCGTGTTCACGTGCTGACCACCGGCACCAGACGAACGATAGGTGTCGATGCGAATGTCCGAGGGGTTCACCTCGATCTCGATATTGTCGTCGACCACGGGATAGACCCAGACCGAGCTGAACGAGGTGTGACGTTTTGCGGCCGAGTCATAGGGCGAGATCCGCACAAGACGGTGCACGCCGCTTTCCGATTTCAGCCAGCCATAAGCATTGTGGCCCGAGATTTTGTAGGACGCAGATTTGATACCCGCCTCTTCGCCTGCGCTTTCAGACTGAAGCTCGACCTTGTAGCCCTGCTTTTCCGCCCAACGGACATACATCCGCGCCAGCATCGACGCCCAGTCACAGCTTTCCGTGCCGCCCGCGCCCGAGTTGATCTCGAGGAAAGTGTCATTGCTGTCGGCCTCACCGTCCAGAAGTGCTTCCAGTTCAGCGGCGGAAGCTTTCTTGACCAGTTCCGCCAATGCTTCTTCAGCCTCGGCAACAACTTCGTTATCTTCTTCCATCTCGCCCAACTCGATCAGGTCCACATTGTCCTGCATCTCTTGCGCCATGGATTTGTAGCTGTTCACGCTGTCCAGCAGCGACTGACGCTCGCGCATCAGTTTTTGCGCTCGGTCGGGGTCGTTCCACAGGTCCGGGTCTTCCGTCATCGCGTTGAATTCCTCAAGACGATGTTCAGCCGTATCCCAACCGATCCGCTGTCGCAAAAGCGCCAGGGATTTCTCGATTGCATCAACGTTGTTCTGAGCCTCTGCCCGCATGGGTGTGTTCCCTGTCCGAAATCTCGTCCCCCGCAATATCAACAGGGGCGCGGATGGGCAAGCGCGGATGGCTGCCCTGCCCAATTAGAAAGGGCCGCAGCGTTCCAAACCCTGCGACCCCTTAGCCATGTGAGCGGTGTGTTTGAGAACGGCCAGCTCTCAGGTTTGCATGGTGATCCCATCAGCAAAAATCTGCAGCTTCGATGGATCCGCAGTCAGGCGGACTCTCTTGCCCTTCAGCTCGCCATGAATGCCGGGCAGTTTGGCGATCAGGTGGGTTTGGTTGGCGCTGTCTGCGCCCTCGCCCACCGACATTTTGGCGGGGATGTACAAAAGCGATACCTCGCCCAAGGCTTCAACGATCTCTACCTCACCTTCGAAGATCGCGTCCCCTTCGGCCAGCACGAAATCCTCGGGCCGAACGCCCAGATTGACCACGCGCCCCATGTCTGCATCTATTGTCGCAATCTCGGTTACCGCGACGCCTCCGGCGTCTAGTGTCACTTGCGTTCTATCACCGGTGGCGGTGATCTTGCCCGGCAGAAGATTCATGGCCGGCGATCCAATGAATTGCGCCACAAACTCGGTGCGGGGGCGTTCGTACAGCTCAAGCGGGCTGCCCACCTGCGCGATGCCTTTGTTGGCCAAAACCACGATCCGATCTGCCAGCGTCATCGCTTCGACCTGATCATGGGTCACATAGATCATGGTGCTGTCCGGCATCGCTTCTTTCAGCTGAGAGATTTCGATCCGTGTGGCGACGCGAAGTGCCGCGTCCAAATTCGAAAGAGGTTCATCGAACAGGTAGACCTTGGGATCGCGTACGATCGCGCGGCCAATTGCCACCCTCTGACGCTGCCCACCCGAAAGCGCTTTTGGCAGGCGGTCCAAATAGGGATCCAACTGCAGCGCCTTAGCAGCGCGGTCCACAGCGGCGTCAATCTCGGCGGTCGGCTTTTTGGCGATCTTCAGCGCAAAGGCCATGTTGTCGCGCACTGTCATATGCGGGTAGAGCGCATAGGATTGAAACACCATTGCAATGCCTCGTTGGCTGGGGGGCACGTCATTTACGACCTCTCCATCGATTTCCAGCGTCCCATCGGTAATCTTCTCAAGCCCCGCGATCATGCGCAGGAGCGTTGACTTGCCGCAGCCCGAGGGGCCAACGAAGACAATCAACTCGCCCGTCTGGATATCCAGATCAATGTCGTTCAGGACATTAACG
This sequence comes from uncultured Aliiroseovarius sp., assembly GCA_938023895.1. Taxonomy (GTDB): domain Bacteria; phylum Pseudomonadota; class Alphaproteobacteria; order Rhodobacterales; family Rhodobacteraceae; genus Aliiroseovarius. The sequence continues at coordinate 3,977 of CALJDH010000257.1, read as the reverse complement.
TCGCCATAGCTTTTGACAACATCTGTCAGCTTCAGATCGGCCATGGCTACACCTCTTCTTTCTTCATGATCAGCGCACCCCATGCCGGGATGTCGCCAGTATTATTCCCGATCAGAACCTGCCAATCCCCACTGGGACGGTCCGTCGTGATCGGTGCATTGCTCAGGTTGAACTGACACAGAATCCGTTCGCCCCCGTGCTGACGTTCGAACTGCAGAAGCGGTCCATCTGCCTCAAGATCCAGCATTTCGCCCTTCGCAAGCGCCGGATGGGAACGGCGCAAGGCGATGACATCACGGTAGTGATGGATCAGCGCATCATTGCTGGCCTCGGCCTGATCGACCGCCAAGGGCAAGTGTTCGGCCGCAACTGGCAGCCACGTATCGGAAGTGGACGAGAACCCACCTTGCGGCACCCCTGCCGACCACACCATCGGGGTGCGACAGCCATCACGGCCTTTGAATTCGGGCCAGAATTCAATGCCGTAAGGATCTTGCAGGTCTTCGAACGCGACATCTGCCTCGCCCAGCCCCAGTTCTTCGCCTTGATAGATACAGGCCGATCCGCGCAGCGACATCAGAAGCGTGATAAACAAGCGTTGCGCTTGATCGGGCAGATCCCAGCGCGTGGCGTGGCGCGCGACATCGTGGTTCGAATAGGCCCAACAGGCCCAGCCATCCGGCGCGACCTCGGCCACTTTACGCATCACTTCGGCAATACGGGCAGCATCAGGTTGATCCCCCGACAAGAGCTCGAACGCATAGCACATCTGCACCAGGTCATCGCCGCGCGTGTACTCGCCCATGATCTCTAGCCCGCGTTGGGCATCGCCCACTTCGCCAACCGCTGCGGCGCCGAAAGGCTCCATCACGGCACGCAGCTTACGCAGGAAGTCCAGCGTCTCGGGCCGGTTCTTGTCGTAAAGGTGCTCTTGGTGGTTATAGGGGTTCACCGCTGGTGCGATGGTGCTGTTGCGATCCTCGGGCGCAAGCGGAGGGTTATCCCGCAGCTGGGCGTCATGGGTATAGAAGTTGATCGTGTCCAAGCGGAACCCATCCACGCCGCGCTCCAGCCAGAAGCGTGCCACATCCAACAGTGCATCTTGCACCTGCGGTTCGTGGAAATTCAGATCTGGCTGCGAGGTCAGGAAGTTGTGCAGATAATACTGTTCGCGCTTCCCGTTCCATTGCCATGCGGACCCGCCAAAAATCGACAGCCAGTTGGTCGGCGCGGTGCCATCGGGCTTTGGCTCGGCCCAGACATACCAGTTCGCTTTGTCGTTTTCGCGGTCCTGAAGGCTTTCCTGAAACCACGCATGCTGGTCCGAGGTGTGGCTGAGCACCAGATCAATCATCACCTTCAGCCCCAGCCCATGCGCCGCGCTGATCAGCTGATCGAAATCAGACAGTGTTCCGAACATCGGGTCGACGTCGCAGTAATCCGATACGTCATAGCCGAAATCCTTCATCGGTGACGTGAAGAAGGGCGAGATCCAGACCGCGTCCACACCCAGCGACGCGATATGTGGCAGACGTCGGGTGATGCCGGCCAGATCGCCAATACCATCTCCATTATCGTCCTGATAGCTGCGCGGGTAGACCTGATAGATCACAGCGCCACGCCACCAATCGGGGTCCTTGGTCAGGTGTTTCATATCCTGTTGAGAAACGGTTGCGTTCATGTGTCAGCCCCCTTTGACTGATCCGGCCAGAAGGCCGCGCACGAGATAGCGTTGGAGTGAGAAGAAAACGAAGATCGGCACCGCGATCGAGACAAAGGCCGAGGCGGCCAGGATCTCCCAATCACCACCGCGCGACCCCAGAAGGTCCACGATGCGACCGGTCATGACGACCTGATCCTCGCCGGTGCCAAGAAACACTTTGGCGACCAGTAGGTCATTCCACACCCAGAGGAACTGAAAGATCGCGAAAGAGGCCAGCGCCGGGAAGGACAGCGGCAGGATGATACGGCGGAAGATCTGGAAATCAGTGGCGCCGTCCACACGGGCACTTTCGATAATCTCTCCGGGCAGGCCGACCATGTAGTTACGTAGGAGGAAGACTGCCAAAGGTAATCCGAAGCCCGTATGTGCAAGCCATATACCTAAATAGCCTTTGCCCAGCCCAACCCCGATATGCAGCTTCAGAAGCGGGATGAAAGCGACCTGAAGCGGCACGACCAGCAACCCGACCACGGCTGCGACCAGAAGAGCACGACCCGGCATCTCCATCCATGCCAGCGCGTAGGCGGCAAAGGCGGCGACGAGCACTGGAATGATCGTTGCGGGGATGGTCACGGTCAGCGTGTTCAGAAGCGAGCGCCCCATGCCCTCGGCGAACAGCACCTCTCGGTAGTTGTCCAAGGTAAAGCCCGGCGGCGTTTCGGCCCGCACGAACAGGCGTTGCCCGCGGCTTCCGCTAGGTTCTTCTGCGTATTCAATGCGATAGCGCCCATCCGACTGCACGGTGATCTTGTGTCCACGCGCATGGGTGGCGGTGTCGCCGGGGGTAAAGGCCACGGGCTCTTTCGAGGTGATGCCGAAGGCCGTGACGGAGACGCCCTGCCCTACCAGCACCTGCCCCTCGATGACCCAAAGATCACCTTCCGGCTTGGCTTCACCGGGCGCCAAGGCGCGCTCGATCACGTTCTTTTCCGAAGCTGACAAGGCCGTCCACCAGCCCGAGGTCGAAATCGCGTCCCGATCCCGGAACGAGCTGATCAACAGCCCGACCGTCGGGATGATCCACAGCAGCACCAGCAGCGCTGCCGACAAGTTGACCGCCCATGTCAGGCGGGATTTGCCTCCTGCCATATCCATCAGCGTGACTCCTTATGTGCATTGTAGATGTTCCAGACCATGACCGGCGTGACCAAAAGCATGATCACCACCACGATGGCCGAGCCACGCCCGAAATCCGGGGATCCACGGAACATCCAGTCATACATGAGATTGGCCAAAACCTGCGTGCCCCATTGACCATTGGTCATGGCGAAAACGATGTCGAAGACCTTTAGGACGGTCACGGTGATCGTCGTCCAGACCACCGCGATGGTGCCCCAGATTTGCGGGATCTTGATCTTGAAAAAAACCTGCAGCGGGCTGGCGCCGTCCAGATAGGCGGCCTCGATCGTTTCTTCACTAATGCCCTTCAGAGCCGCCGACAGGATCACCATGGCAAAGCCCGTCTGGATCCAGATCAGGATCGCCATCAAAAAGAAATTGTTCCAGAACGGCAAAGTGATCCACGCCTGCGGATCGCCGCCGAACACCTGCACCAGCGCGTTCAGAAGACCGATTTGTTCGCCCTGATTGTCGCCGCGATAGTCATAGATAAACTTCCAGATTACCGCCGCACCGACAAAGCTGATGGCCATGGGCATGAACACAAGGCTTTGTGCAAGCTGCCCCCACTTGATGCGGTCCGTCAGCCCGGCGGCAACCAATCCAAAGAAGGTCGACGCAGCAGGCACGACGAGCAACCAAAGCAAGTTGTTTACAAGGCTTTCACGAAACTTCTCGTCTCCGACAAGCCATGTGTAATTGTCCGCACCGACGAATTGCCCTCGGCTGTCATGCAGAGACAAGTAGAAGGTCGAGAACACTGGGTACAGCAGGTAAATCGACAAGATCGCGAGCGCCGGAAACACGAACAACCAAGGACGGATGGCATTCGCCCGATTGATATTCCGCCCGGCATTGGGTCCTTTTGCCGGACACATCCGGTCAAGCAGAAGATTTGAGAAGTAGAAATAGGCGACGCAGCCAAATACACCGATGATAATCGTCGACAGCGCGAAGAGTGCTTGTTGCATGTCTCCCCCTTTCCAACCGAAGCGCTGGCCCTTCGGTGTGGATGATACGCCCCGGCGACGGTGCCGCCGGGGGTGAGTTGCTTAGGTCCGGATTACTTGATCGAGTCCCAGGTGGACTGGATCGAGGCCGCAACTTCTGCCGCGTCTTTGCCGCCAGCATAGTC
>CALJDH010000256.1 GCA_938023895.1 uncultured Aliiroseovarius sp. | reverse complement strand
ATCGGCGTCGACAGCCTGAAGGTCGAAGGGCGCGGTAAGTCGGAATACTACTGCGCCATCGTCGCCCGCGCTTATCGCATGGCGATCGATGACTATTATGCCGACCCGGAAAACTGGGATCCGAAGCCTTACATGCGCGAGCTCGAGGCCGTCGGGAACCGCGGCTACACGCTGGCCTTCCACGAAGGTCGCCTGACCAACTATGCCCATGATTACGAGCACACCGCGTCGCTGGCACAGTGGGAATATGCGGGCGTTGTGACGGACGTGACCGAGGATGCGTTCCTGGTCGAGGTGAAGAACAAACTGGAAGCCGGTGAAGTGCTGGAGTTCATCTCGCCCATCGCGCGCGAAACCGTATTGCTGCGCATGTACGAGTTCGAGGACTACCACAAGGGCGACATCAAAGAGGTCGTCCATGGCAGCACTAAGACCACGATCCGCGTGCCCTTCGCCCTGTTCGATCACGAGGATCTGGACGACCTGAAAGCTCGCTTCCCTGCCTTCACCGTGTTGCGCAAGGAAAAGGCGCTAACGGACGAACAGTGGAAACGCATCCGCTTTGACAAGCTGACGCAAGGCCTTGAAATGTCGGGAAAAGAGAACCCGAAAGCCTATGAAAAGCGCCGTGATGATCTGGCGGACGCGATTGCCGCCGATGGCCGCGAGACCCGTCTGAAGACCAACCGTGTGGGCACGGATGGCTGCTGCGGCAAGGGCTGCAACGGCTGTCTGATCTTCTGGCAAGGGGACGAGTATGCCCGCGCCCGCGAGGTTTTGCTGAAGCGCAAGCAAGGCGAACAACTGTCACGTGCCGAGGCCGCAGCCCTGAAGCAGGACACACCGCCACGTCTGGTGGGCTGAGGCGTCATCAGGGCACCAAAAAGGCGAAGCCCAAAGGCTTCGCCAAATCTTTCACCTTCGCAGGTTCTGAAGCCCTTACAGGCCCGGGACAATCTGGGTAACGGTACGCTTGCCGAAGGTTGCGCCACGACCAAAGGTGTAGGTCAGACCCAAGCCGAAGAAATTCGTGCTTTCCGAGATCGACTCGCTGGGAACCTGAATGCCAGCGCGACCCACTTCGGCGTAGAACTCCACGCCATTCTCCGCATCATAGCTGCCACGAAGCGCTGTGTTGTGAAGCGTAATCTCTTCTCCGTCTTCCAGCGTTAGACGATCATGCGAAACGCCAACCGAAAAGCGATCATTGATGCGATAGCCAGCTTCGCCGCCCAGAGTGCGGATGGAAACACCAGATTCCTCACCAGTGCCCCAATAGCCCTCGAACACCAGCGCGTTGGCATCATAGCCAGCTTCCAGACCATAGAACGCTACGTTGCCGATATGGTTAGAGGCAATGCCTGCGCTTTCGAGCGTGGCAAAGGCACCCAATGCGGCACTGTCATTCACGTGATACACGGCGTGCAGCGTGGCCGAGTTCGTGTTCAGGCTAGTTGCGCCAAATGTCGTGTGCGCCACATCCAGCTGTACGCCGAACGACGGTGCAAAACCGTACTCGACCGCGCCATCAAAGGTTAAACGCGAAAGCTCGTTTTCTTCAGAAAACGCCGAGTAGCCGAACGATACTTCGCCACCTGTGACGTCGAACGCGCTGGCCGGTTGTGCGATAGCTGCCACCGAGCAAACCGCCCCAATAATTCCGATTTTGTTAATGCTCATTATACACCCCATGATTTCGTGTCATCACCAATGAGATCTCACAAAGCGCTTTCATCACAGCACCCTGAATCAATCATTAACAGCCTGTTAACTATTCTCAAAAACAAAGGCCACAAGCTTTGCTTTCAAATAAAAATTACTCTTCCGGAGAGGTGTTTCTGTTCCCATCGCGCAACAATATACTGCCCCTTCCCGTCCGGTCGCCCACTAGAAAAAACTTCATGCGACTGCTAGATAGCCCATCTATGCAATCAGGAAGTGCCATCAAATGTACGAATACCAAGTGATCCCCGCCCCCCGCAAAGGCAAGAAGGCCCGTGGCGTGAAAGGGTCCGAGGCCCGCTTTGCGCTCGCCATTCAGGAGGTGCTGAACGACGCCAGTGCAGACGGCTGGGAGTATCTGCGCACGGATACACTACCCAGCGAGGAACGCTCGGGGCTGACTGGGCGCACCACGGTTTACCAGAATATGCTGGTGTTTCGCCGCGCGATCGAAGATCGGGCCGATGAACAGGACGCAGATGCTGATTTCGCCGCAGTGACCGCTCTGGCAGAAGAGCACGAGGACGCCGAGGCTGGTGAAGAGAACAACGCACCAAGCCTGCCGTCAGCGACCGACGCAAACGCCACCAGCGACGCGGCCCCTAGCGTTGATCGCGACGAGCCCTACACCCTTAGGTAATTAGCCCGAAATCTCAAGCGCAAGTGCGTGGATCTCGGACACCAGATCCGCGCCGAGGGCTTTGTGTACGGCACGATGGCGCGCGATCCGGGACATGTCGGCAAAACTTGGCGCACGGAGGATCACGCGGAAATGGCTTTCTCCACCGTCCTGATATCCAGCATGACCACGATGCTGTTCGCTTTCATCAATGACTTCAAGATGTTCCGGGGTAAACGCGTCGCTCAGCGCCTGATGAATTCGTTTCGTCCTGTTCATTTCTTCGCAGTTCCCTCTTCAATCCCGGTGAAAAAGCACTAAACTCTCGGGTCCGAGTCGAAAAGAGAAGATTAAGATGCCCAACGACGATCCTTTTGGTTTTGACATGTCGGTCTCTGCGGCCAAGAAACGCAACCCGCGCGGAAAGCGCGGGATGTCTGGTGCGTTCGAGACCTCGAAACGTGTGTGTGAACATGACGGCTGCAACGAGGCCGGACAGTACCGCGCGCCCCGCTCGCCCGATCATCTGGACGAATTCAAGTGGTTCTGTAAGGACCACGTGCGCGAGTATAACCTGAAGTGGAATTTCTTTGACGGGGCCACTGAAGAAGAGATGAACGCGCAGGCCGATAAGGATCGCGTGTGGGAGCGCGAAACCAAGCCGATGGGCACCAAGGACGAACAGCGCGCCTGGGCCCGTCTGGGCGTGGATGACCCGCATCAGGTTCTGGGCGCCAACGCCACGCAGAACCCCGGCAAGTCAATCACTGGCACCCGCAAGCTGCCGCCTACGGAACGGCGCGCCATTGATATTTTGGAAGCCAAAGATCACTGGACCAAAGCCGAGATCCGCAAGTCCTATAAGAAGCTGATCAAGGTGCTGCACCCGGATATGAACGGCGGCGACCGGTCTCAGGAAGACCAGTTGCAGGAAGTTCGCTGGGCGTGGGATCAGATCAAGGAAAGCCGCAGCTTCAAGTAACGACCGAAAACACCTTGAAGGGGTCCGGAATGGCCCCCTTCAAACTGCCTGCAATTTGACCATTTGGTCAGACCAGACACGCAACGTCATTAGGGCCAGCTTTGCCCAGCGTCACCTTTTCCCCTCGCTTCCCCTTGCACGAGTGATCCACATCGGGCATCACCTGCGTAATACTAGATAATTGGTGCGCAATGCGGCGCGCGACAGAAGGATCCTCCACATGGCAGATGGCACCCTGGATATGAACGCGAAACCGACCGAAGACATTTCGGTACGCGAGGTTTTCGGCATCGACAGCGACATGATGGTCAAGGGCTTTGCCGAGCGTACCAGCCGCGTGCCCGAGGTGGACAGCACCTATAAGTTTGACCCGGACACCACGCTGGCCATTCTGGCGGGTTTCTCGCACAACCGCCGCGTGATGGTGCAGGGCTATCACGGTACGGGTAAATCGACCCATATTGAACAGGTTGCGGCCCGTCTGAACTGGCCGGCCGTGCGCGTGAACCTCGACAGTCACATCAGCCGGATCGACCTGATCGGTAAGGACGCGATCAAGCTGAAAGACGG
>CALJDH010000255.1 GCA_938023895.1 uncultured Aliiroseovarius sp. | reverse complement strand
CTAGGCTCGGGCCGAAGAAGGCAACAGATCCCTCCTTGTCTGTCGGAATGAAGGGTTTGAGATGTCTTTCCAGAATACGCTGTGCATACACATCGAGCGGACCCAGCAATGGCTGAAAAGCGTGGGCAAACGTAGGCTGTCTGGATCGAATGGCATGCTCTAAGAGAAGGACCGCCTGACGCATCACGTCGGCCACCTCGGGCGGCGGTTGCACAATGCCCGCTTCTTGAAGCACCCGATTGAAGAGCGCTGCTTCCTGGGATTGCGCCGTCGCTTCTTCTAGCGGTAACGCCAGTTGTTTGGTCTTCCACTCCTTCAATAGCCCTTTCAAGGCCGGTTCGCAGGCGCGGGCCAGTTCGGCAATCCCGGCGGCCGCTTCCTGTCGGAACAGGTGATAGGGCACATAGAGATAGCGCCAGCGCGTCTTTTCGTTAGAGGCGACCTTGCACCACTCCACCGCCGCGCCGGCCTTCAGCGCCACCAGGTCGTCCTGCCGGCCTTTGAGTTCCACCAGGTAGCAATCGCCCTCTTGTGTTTGTGTGCGCACGAAAAAGTCGGGCACGTAGAATGCGCGCTGACCATCCGGCCTGAGGTAGTCAATCATCAGGCGCTGCGGCCCGGCGTTCTTGGCAAAGGCGGCCACATCCTGGGCGGTTTCGAGAAAATCGGTGAACTCCTGCTCGAAATCGTTGTCGCAGGGCACGAGGTTGAACATCGTGCGCTGCGCCGGCAGCGCCGGGCGTTTATCGTGGCTGGTGGCCTGATAGGGCTTCCAGGTGGAGATCTGTTGCCCGCGACTGATACGTCGGCGCACTTTTTGCCGCACCATCTTTTTCAGAATGAGCGGCGTAAAGACGGCGCGAATATGCTCCATCACATCCAGATCGCGCATACGATGGTCCACCTCACCACCGTACAGGTCCACCACCCGCTCAAAGAGCACTTCCGCGATAAAGCGTTCCACCAGCGGCGCCAACACCTGATGCGGGTTGCTGATGCGACAGGCGCGGCCCAGCATCTGGGCAAAGTAGGCCGGCGCCGACCAGGCGTTGTTCAACAGCCCGGCGTCCAGTTTCATGCTCGTGACAATCTCATCGGTGAAGAGGTGCCGTTCCTGGTACTCGATGTCCCCCTCCCGCTTCTTCCCGATGGGCAAAGGCTTGAACTTGCTTTGAAAAGCGTCGCGCACCTCGTCAAACGTCAGCCCTTGCAGTTCCTGCGTGGTCTCGACCGCATCGGAGACCTGCGGGATTTCAATCTCCAGGGCTGCAACGTCCTTGTGCTCATGATCCACGAAGATGGTGACCGTTTGCTTGAAGACTTCGCGCACCGGCAGGACAGCGATGTCCAGCCCTTCCTGCGCCAACTCGTCCTCGTAGAGTTTGCGGAAAGCCGGATGTTCGATGACGGTCACCAGTTCCGGTGTGTCGCCCAGAGGGAACATCCGGCGCAGGCCGCGGCCAAGGGTTTGCTCGGGCAGGATGCCCGATTTGGCGGAATAGGGCCGCAGCGGCACGATGGTGGTCACGTTGCGTACGTCCCAGCCTTCGCGCAGCATCATCACCGAGACCACGCAGCGAAACTTGCTGTCCGGGCTGTCCAGCTCGCGGGACATCTCGCGCAGCGCGCGCAGGTCCTCCGGCTTTATGGCGGTTTCGTTTTCCACGAACTCCCTGAAGGTCCTGCCCCCGCGCGTGACCTCTTTGATCTTGCCTTTGAGTCGGGTGTGAATGTTGAGCACGCGGCCCTTGAGCAGCGGAAAGGCGTCGCTGTCCAGGTAGTCGGCGATCTCGTTGGCGGCCGTGGCGTCTTCGGTCATCACGAACAGGATGGGTTTGCGCACCCGGTGGAGTTCCTCGTAAATCCTTTCATACCGCTGGTAGGCGAGCTGCAGATGAATGGCGTAACGCTCGTGGGCAGGCATTTCTTTGTCCCCGCGCACCACCAGTTCATCCGATTCGCCCAGCACCGGCACTTTGACAATGCCGGCGTCCACCGCCTCGCCCAGGGGGAAGTCCACCACGATATGGCGAAAGAGCGAGCCGTCGTTGTGCTTGGGCGTGGCGGTGAAGTCCAGTTGCGCGCAGATGCCGCCCTGACCCCGCCGGAGGCTCTCTTCGTGCAGGGCGTCGATGGCGCGGTTCCATGCCAGGTCGGGGTCGTGCAGGTGATGGGCTTCGTCGTTGAGTATCGTCAGGCGCGGATGGGCCGTGATGCGGGCGCGCAGGCTTTCGCCGGTATCCAGCGCCCGACTGCGCACGACCGGCGGGCCGAAGATGGACGTCGCCCCTTCTTCAGCCGCGCCATTGTCATTGTCGTCGCGGCTGGGGTAAAGCCGGTGAATGTTGGTCAGGTAAATGGCGCCGGTGGTTGTACCACCGCCGGGTTCATCCTGCAGCACCACCTGCATCTGAAAGTCGCCCCGCCACTCTTCAGGGATGAGCGGGTCCTGATAGAAGATCGCGCAGTTTTCAAAGTCGTCTTTCAACCGCTCGTAAACTGTGAGATTGGGGGCGATGATGACGAAGTGCCGCGCCAGGTCGGAGTTCGGTTCGTAGAGGCTATGAAAGTAACTCCAGACGATGACCAAGCTCATGATCTTGGTCTTGCCGGCACCGGTGGCGATCTTGGCGCAATATTTCGCCCAGCGGTCTTGCTCCGGCGGGATGCCCAGAGCCAGGTCGGCCAGTTGGTTATCGCCAAACTCAAAGAGCAGTTCGGCCACGTTGCGCACGCGGCGCAGTTCGTACAGGTAGATGAAGGTCTCGATAGCCTCGCGCTGCGCCCAATGATAGCGGAAGGGCACGAGGTCGCCGCGCTCGTTTTTGACTAGGTGCTCGTTTTCAAACCAGTGCCGGAGCAGCGTGCGCGAGGTTTC
>CALJDH010000254.1 GCA_938023895.1 uncultured Aliiroseovarius sp. | reverse complement strand
GCACCGTTGGTTCGGGCGTTGTCTCGAAAATCATCGACTAAGAACGCCCAGCGTTCTTAGGGCGACAGGTGAATTGACGCAGTCAAATCGCCGAGAGCCAGAGAGATAGAAGATAAGAAAGGGGCTGCCATCTGGCGGCCCCTTTTGCGTTGGGGGAGGCGATTTTCAACCTGAGGTGAGTGTTGAAACGGCATCAGAACCAAAAGCAAGCATTTGTTGCGGGTGGAACTCGTAGCGTTCACGGCAAAAGTGTATAAATTTAACAAAGTAAGGAACGGGCTGGCATTATTTGCTGCCAGAGGAAGTGGGATTGAAAATGCATATCAAATCAAAAGTTATAGCAGCCGCAGTCGGCTTGGTTTGCGCGACAAGCGCAGCGCAGGCTGAAGGCTACTGGGGTGTTGCGGCCGACGTTGGCAAGGCAACCGCTTCGATCGGTTATTCGCATGACAAGGTCATGACGGGTGTCGCGGTTGTTCTGGGGAACCGTATCGATGGCGGGAACTACTTCTATGGCTACGAAGCAAGCGCATCGGTCACGCTGAACGGTAGTTTCGAAGAATGCGGACGGCGCAATCCAGCCCCTGTTCTGTGTAAGCAGAGCGCCAATCTGCGCCTGATGGGGGTCGTTGGTCAGCAGATGGGTGACTATGACGTCTATGGCAAGTTGGGCTACGGGGCTGTCTTCGGTGATTTCGCCGTTTCACCATTTAGTGTCGCTAGCGGACACCTCAAGGGGCTTACGATCGGTGTTGGCGCAAGCCGCCAGCTGAATGATTCGACCAAGCTGTTTGGCGAAATCCTGTATGACGCCTACCACAACAGCAGCGGTCAGCCGGCTCGACATAACAGCGAGTACTCCAATGTAAATCTACGGCTGGGCGTGATGCGCTCGTTCTGATTTCCGAGTTGGGACACACGTGGCCTTATACCTGAACGCCTTTTGTACAACCCGCCTTTTGGGCGGGTTGTATCGTTTCGAGGTCAAGCGCGCTTGGGCGCGGGTTCTGGGCGGGTAGACCTCAAACCTTCTGAGGGATGTGCCGCGCGCGTTTTGCGTGCGGGTATTTTATTTGCGTCTCGATAAGCTCGTTCATCGACTGTTCGACATCAAAGCCCGCGTCGGTCAGGCGCTGTTTGGCGCGGTTTAGCAGCTCCAGACGCTGTTCATGTGGAAGCGGTGTGACCATCCCAATTTTCAACGCGTCGTCGTCAATCTGCTTGGTGTTCATGAAGACAATCGTATGCTCTGGCACGCAAGCCACCGGGGCGAAATAGTCGGCCAAAAGCTCCATTTGAATCGCGATCCAGGGCAGGCGCCAAAACAGATAGTCCTGCTGTACCACCAACGCACGACCGGGGATCAGCGACGGAAAGAATGTACGCGTCATCGCGTCCATATTCGGAATTGTCTTCGACGCATCCAAGACCAAGATCTCAATCGGGCCATCTTCCCAAATCTGATCTTCGATTTGGCCCGGATGCAGCGAGATGCGCTCGGTCCAAGGGGTCAGAAGGTCAATCGCCAGATCTAGCGTTTTGTTGCCCTCGAATGGTGCGATGCCCTGCGCGTAGAGGATGTATTCCTTTACCGCTTCGTTCGCGCCGAACCGGTCATAGGCATGAATCAGACCCGTGTGGCCCGCGAGTTGGTGTCCGGCGGCCAGCCGCGCAGTCGACCCACCGACGAAGCAGCCCAGGTCAACGACGGCGCCCTTATCCTGCATCCATTCTGACGTGGCCCAGAAATAGAACTGCTGTTCTTCTGGGGCCAACATGGTGGGCACCTTTGCTGCTTGCGCCAGCAGGGCTGGATCAAGTGCCTCCCACGGGGCGTCTTTGAAAATCGTTGGATCGGTCATTGCAGAACCTGTTTTTAAGCTTACGTGGAAGATAGCACCAAAAATGTCAACGAAAGCTCTTGATAATCCGGGCGCGCTGGCATAATCGCTGTCTCGGTCCTAGGGGTATAGCTCAGTTGGTAGAGCGACGGTCTCCAAAACCGTAGGTCGCGGGTTCGAACCCTGCTGCCCCTGCCACCACCTTCACCAACATTGTCGATCCAGCGATGCACCGCTTAGCGGCCCCGTGCCTGTTGTCGTGATGCATGGTCCGCGCTACATGCCATAGCATGAGTATTTTGCGTTCAACCCTTCTGTCCCTTCCGGTGATTGCGGCCTCGGCTGTGCCATTGGCCAGCCATCCGCATGTGTTCATCGATGCCGGTGCGAATCTGTTGTTCGACGATGCAGGGCAATTGGCCGGAGTGCGGGTATTCTGGGCGTATGACGAGTTTTATTCGCTGCTTCTGGTCGAAGATAACGGTCTGGATGCGGACGGGGATGGTGTGCCGGAACAGGCCGCGCTGGATGCCTATGCGGGCAAGGACGTGGACTGGGCCGCAGGATTTCCCGGCGATCTCTATCTGAAGAACGCAGGCGCGGATGTGGCACTGTCTGGGCCGGTCGAGCACGGCATGCGCTACGAGGATGGGCGCGTGATCAGCTGGCACATCCG
>CALJDH010000253.1 GCA_938023895.1 uncultured Aliiroseovarius sp. | reverse complement strand
ACCGACCTGCAGGCCCAAATGATGGCCATGCTGTGTACGGCCGAGGGCACCTCGACCCTGCACGAAACCATCTTTGAAAATCGCTTCATGCACGCCCCAGAACTGATGCGTATGGGCGCGAATATCGAGGTGCATGGCGGTACCGCCACCGTACACGGCGTAGAGAAGCTGAAAGGCGCGCCTGTGATGGCCACCGACCTGCGCGCATCCGTGTCGCTGATCTTGGCTGGTCTTGCCGCTGAAGGTGAGACTGTCGTCAGCCGCGTGTATCACCTTGACCGTGGATACGAGAAAGTTGTGCGCAAACTGTCCTCGATCGGGGCCAAAGTCGAACGCGTGAAGGAGTGACCGACATGCAAGATGCACGGTTCGAAGATGGTGGCGAGAACGCCCTGAAACTGGTGGCGCTGGATGCCGAGGATCTCGAGGTTGTCTCGGCGCTGACGCAGGATGCTGTGTTTCCCGCGTCCGAAATCTCGTGGAACCCCGCCCAACGCCGCTTTGCCCTGCTGATCAACCGCTTCCGTTGGGAAGATAAGAAAGCCGCCGAAGTGCGCGGTCGCCCCGTCGAACGCGTGCAATCGGTGCTGTCCGTCTCGGATGTTCTAAAAGTGCAAAGCCAAGGCGTTCAGAAAGGCGACAAGGATATGATCTTGTCGCTTTTGTCCCTGTCCTTCACGCCCGGCGACGACGGTATGGGCCGCATCGAGCTGGTTCTGGCCGGCGATGGCGCGATTGCATTGGATGTAGAAGCGCTGGACGTGACCCTGCAAGACGTCACCCGGCCTTACATTGCGCCTTCAAAACATACGCCCGAGCACGATCTGTCCGAGTGATCTGCCCCCTGCCCGCTTGAAGCAATGCCGCGCCGCAGCTAAAACGGCGCAAAGGAGAGCGCAATGCCCCAGTTTCTGAACAGCACGTCCGCCGATTTCGAGGCCCGCTTTACCGAACTTCTGTCGATGAAGCGCGAAGACAGCCCAGATGTGGATGCCGTCGTGGCCGGGATCATTGCCGACGTGCGTGAACGCGGGGATCAGGCGGTGATCGACCTGACCTCGAAATTCGACCGCATGGACCTGACGCCGGACACGCTGCGCTTCTCGGAAGCCGAGATCGAGGCGGAATGCGCCAAGGTCTCGGACGAAGATCGTGCAGCCCTTGAACTGGCCGCCGAGCGCATCCGTGCCTATCACACACGTCAGATGCCTGAAGATCAACGCTGGACCGACGAAAGCGGTGCGGATCTGGGGTGGCGTTGGAGTGCAGTCACTGCTGCGGGTCTGTATGTCCCCGGCGGGCTGGCCAGCTACCCGTCCTCGGTTCTGATGAATGCCATCCCGGCGAAGGTTGCTGGCGTTGAGCGTCTGGCGATCACGGTGCCCACACCCGACGGGATCTCGAACCCCTTGGTGTTGCTGGCTGCCCGTATCGCTGGTGTGGACGAAATCTATCGCATCGGTGGCGCGCAGGCTGTGGCCGCTTTGGCCTATGGCACCGACACCATCGCACCGGTCGACAAGATCACCGGTCCGGGCAACGCCTTTGTGGCTGCCGCCAAGCGACGCGTCTTTGGCAAGGTCGGCATCGACATGATCGCGGGGCCGTCTGAAATTCTGGTCATCGCGGACGCGGACAATGATCCTGATTGGCTGGCTTTGGACCTGATGAGCCAGGCCGAGCATGACGAAAGCGCCCAATCGATTCTGATCACCACCGACGAAGCCTTTGGCCAGAAAGTGGCTGATGCCGTCACCGCGCGGCTGGAGACGCTGGAGCGGCGCGAGATCGCAAGTGCCAGCTGGCGCGACTTTGGCGCCGTGATCACCGTGCGCGATCTAGACGAGGCTGCAAAGCTCTCGAACCGCATCGCACCCGAGCACCTTGAACTGTGTGTTGCCGACCCCGAAGCCCTGTCGAACAAATGCGTCCATGCTGGCGCCATTTTCATCGGCAAGTTCACGCCCGAGGCCATTGGCGACTATGTCGGCGGCCCCAACCACGTGCTGCCCACAGCACGCTCGGCCCGCTTCAGCTCGGGCCTGTCAGTGATGGATTTCCTGAAACGCACCACCTTGGCGCGGATGACCCCCGGTGCGCTCGCGGCCATCGGACCCGCCGCCGAAACCCTCGCCATTTCCGAAAGTCTTGAAGCCCACGGCCTATCCGTGCGCGCAAGACTTGACGCCCTTAACGATTGACCCTCAGATAGTGCCAATGACCACGAACCGCATCACCCATATCGAGATAGACGATACCGGCCTTGCCGCCCCGACGCCCGAAATCGAGCAGGAGCGCAAAGTCGCGATTTTCGACCTGTTGGAAGACAATAGCTTTGATTTGGCCCCGCGCGGCGACCAGCCTGCACCGGATGGTCCCTATCATCTGGCCTTGGCAATCCGCGAGAAACGTCTGGTGGTCGACGCCAAGACCGAAGCGGGCGATCCGGCAGGCGAATTCCACCTGTC
This sequence comes from uncultured Aliiroseovarius sp., assembly GCA_938023895.1. Classification (GTDB taxonomy): domain Bacteria; phylum Pseudomonadota; class Alphaproteobacteria; order Rhodobacterales; family Rhodobacteraceae; genus Aliiroseovarius. Next base: position 3,039 of record CALJDH010000253.1, on the reverse strand, counting down.
GCTTGGCCCGTTCCGTCAGGTTGTGAAGGACTACTTCGCGATCTGCGAAAGCTATTTCGACGCGGTGAAGAAGCTGCCGCCCAGCCAGATCGAGGCTATCGACATGGCCCGTCGCGGCATTCACAACGAAGGTGCGCGCGTGCTGCAGGAACGTCTTGAGGGCAAGGCCGACATCGACATCGACACCGCCCGTCGCCTGTTTACCCTGATCTGCGTTCTGCACTGGGGGTAAGCTTGAGCGCTGATCGTCCCCAATCCGTGCTGTTTTGCTGTGACCACAATTCTGTGCGCTCACCGATGGCAGAGGGGATGATGAAGGCGTTTTATGGCCATGACATCTATGTGCAGTCGGCAGGCGTCCACAGCGAGCTTGAGATCGATGGATTTTCCGTCGCCGTCTGCGACGAACTGGGCATTCACCTGTCCGGCCACCGCGTACGCAGCTTCGATCAGATGGAGGAATGGGGCGACGACCTGTCCAGCTTCGACCTGATCATTGCGCTGTCCCCTGCCAGTCAACGGCGTGCGCTTGAACTGACCCGCGTGTTCCATCTGGACGTGGAATACTGGCCCATTCTGGACCCAACGGGTCTGGGCACTCGGCGCGACGAAAAGCTTGCCAGTTATCGGCAGGCACGGGATCAAATCCGTGACCGGATCATCGAACGGTTTGGGGTTCCGACGCAGGATACCACCCCAGCGTGAAGTGGACGTTACGCTGCATAGACAGCAAATCGCACTTCTCTGCCGAATTCCCTTGAAAACCGGGACGTTTCACCCCATTTAGTAGGCGCCCACGATGGGTGGGTGAAAACACAGGAGTGAACATGGCCAAGGAAGAACTGCTCGAATTTCCCGGTGTCGTTAAGGAACTCCTGCCGAACGCGACATTTCTGGTCGAGCTGGAAAACGGCCATAAGATCATCGCTCACACGGCAGGTAAGATGCGCAAGAACCGCATCCGCGTTCTGGCTGGCGACAAGGTGCAGGTCGAAATGACCCCCTATGATCTGACCAAAGGTCGGATCAACTATCGCTTCAAATAAGCGCCGTCGCGCATGACGCGTCCCAAACTGATTCTGGGCTCTGGCAGCCCGAGACGGGCCGAGTTGCTAGGGCAGCTCGGCCTTGTTGCTGACGACATCCGCCCACCGGATGTGGATGAGACGCCCAAAAAGGGTGAACTTCCACTGAATTATTGCCGCCGCATTGCGGCCTCGAAAGCTGCCGCAATGTCTGTTGCCGCGGACGAGGTCGTGCTCTGCGCCGACACCACCGTCGCGCTTGGTCGCCGCATCATGGGCAAGCCCGAAGATGCCGCACAGGCTGCCGAATTCCTGATATCCCTCTCTGGTCGACGTCAACGTGTCATCACCTCGGTCGTGGTACGAAACGCAACGGGCACTTGGGCACGCGATGTGGTGACCGATGTCAAAATGAAGCGCCTGTCGAATGAAGAGCTGAACGGCTATTTGGCCACTGGCGACTGGCAGGGCAAAGCGGGCGGCTATGCCATCCAAGGCCCAGCAGGCGCGTTTATCACATGGATTCAGGGCAGCTACACCGCCGTCGTTGGCCTGCCTGTCGCCGAAACAGCCGGGCTGCTTCAAGCCGCCGGTTTCCCCTTATACGGAGTTAAGCCATGAAGGGCAGCACCATCGCGCTTGATACCTATAAGGGCCGCATGGCCGCAGCGCAGATCACTGACGGGAAGCTGACCGATCTGCTGATCGAAGCACCCGAAGGCGTCGTACAGCCCGGCGCCATTTTCCGCGCGATCTGTGACCGTCCCCTAAAGGGCCAAGGCGGCATGATGCTGCGCCTTCCGGCTGGTCAGTCGGGCTTTCTGCGCCAAGGCAAAGGTCTGAAACCGGGCGAGCGCATTCTGGTGCAGGTCACCGGCTTTGGCGAAGACGGCAAAGCCGTTCCGGTCACGCAAAAGGTGCTGTTCAAAAGCCGGTATGCCATCGTCACGCCCGGCGCGCCCGGCATCAATGTCAGCCGTGCGATTCGCGATGACGAGGCCCGAGTGCGTCTGCTGGAAATCGCACATGAGGTCATGGGCGACGCAGAAGAAGGCCTGATCATCCGATCGGTCGCCGAGAAGGGCTCGGACGATGACGTGGCCGCCGATATTGCGGCAATGCTCGACCTTAGCCGCGCGGTGCTGGCTGATCAGGACGGCGACGCTGAACTTCTGGTCGACGGCCCCGACCCACACGAGCTTGCTTGGCGCGACTGGCCGGAACCTGACCAGCTAGACGCATCTGACCGCGCATTTGACCGCCACAATGTGCACGAGATGATCGACGCAGCCCAAGGTCCTTTTGTCCGCCTGTCGGGCGGTGCCTCGATGTTCGTCGAGCCTACCCGCGCGCTTGTAGCCGTGGACGTGAACACGGGCGGAGACACCAGCCCGGCGGCGGGTCTGAAAGCCAACATCGCCGCAGCCCGTGCCCTGCCCGCCGCGCTGAGATGCCGTGGCTTAGGCGGCCAGATCGTCGTCGACTTCGCACCCTGCCCCAAGAAAGACCGCCGCCAGTTGGAGCAGGTTCTGCGCGCTGCACTGAAGGCCGAGGGCATCGAAACCGCCATGGTGGGCTGGACCCAGCTGGGCCTGTTTGAGCTGCAACGCAAACGCGAACGTCTGCCATTGTCGCGCTGCATGGAGAACCGCTAATGGCTTGTCCAATCTGCGAAAAAGACACGGATCCGAAGTATCGCCCCTTTTGCTCGAAGCGTTGCGCCGATGTTGACTTAGGCCGCTGGCTGAATGGCTCGTACGCCGTCCCTGCTGACAGCCCCGAGGATCTGGACGAGGCCGCCGACGCCATGTCTCAGGCCCTTTCACGCGAAACTTTGAAGCCGCACTGAAAAACCTTCGAAAAACCGACTTTTCCCTCTGGACACCGCCGACCCCCACGACTAAAACGCGCCCACCCGAACGATAAAACGTTCACCCGTGCCCGGGTAGCTCAGGGGTAGAGCAGTGGATTGAAAATCCTCGTGTCGGTGGTTCGATTCCGCCCCCGGGCACCA
>CALJDH010000252.1 GCA_938023895.1 uncultured Aliiroseovarius sp. | reverse complement strand
AAACCCGAAAAGCCGCATGAAGACGCCCCCAAAGGCCGTACCCGGATGGAACTTCTGCGCGATCCCGTCATCGCGGTTGCGATCATCTGCGGCATGGTATCCTACGCGCTGATGAACCTCGTTATGACCTCGACCCCTTTGGCGGTTGTGGGCTGCGGGTTTGAAACCGATATGGCTGGCAACGTCGTGACCGCGCACGTGCTGGCGATGTTCGTTCCCAGCTTCTTCACCGGCCACCTGATTGCGCGTTTCGGCACACGGATGGTTATCGCCGCCGGTTTGGCCATTCTGGGCCTCGCGGGCATCGTCGCCCTGCAAGGGGTGGAGCTTGAGAACTTCTTCATCGCGCTGATCCTCTTGGGTGTCGGCTGGAACTTCGGCTTCATCGGCGCCACCTCGATGCTGGCGGGTGCTCATGCACCGGAAGAACGCGGACGCGTTCAGGGCATGAACGACATGATCGTTTTCGGATGCGTGACCATCGCATCCTTGGCGTCAGGTGGGTTGATGAACTGCTCGGGCGGCTCCGCTGTCGAGGGTTGGAGTGCCGTGAACATCGCCATGGTTCCCTTCCTTGCGCTGGCTGGCGCCTCGCTCATCTGGCTGATGATGCGTCCAGCCGAGGAAGTCTGATCCCTCCAGTCCCATTTTCGGCTGTCGCTTCTATCGGGAACCGTTAAACAGCGGAAAATTCCGAAGGAGAGACAGGAAAATGAGTCGCGACATCACTCAGACCGACTATAAATTCGGCCCCGGACAGGCACTTGTGGGCGCACAAATGCTGTTCGTCGCCTTTGGCGCGCTAGTGCTGGTGCCCCTCTTGACCGGGCTTGACCCCAGCGTGGCGCTGTTCACCGCTGGCGTGGGTACGCTGGTCTTCCAGATTGTCACGCGCGGCAAGGTTCCGGTGTTTCTGGCGTCCAGCTTCGCTTTCATCGCCCCGATCATTTACGGCGTGCAAACTTGGGGCCTTCCGTCGACCTTGGGCGGACTTGCCGCTGCGGGTCTGTTCTATGTGGTGATCAGCTTTGCCATCCGTGTCTGGGGCTCAGATTGGCTGCACCGCTATCTGCCACCCGTCGTGGTTGGCCCGGTAATCATGGTGATTGGTCTAGCGCTGGCCCCTGTGGCCATCAACATGGCAACGGGCCTTGCAGGTGACACGCAAATCATGCCGAAATCATACGCACTGATCTTGGCCGCCGTATCGCTGGGTACCACGATGCTGATCGCAATCCGTGGGCGCGGCATGGTCAAGGTGGTTCCAATCATCTTCGGCGTCATCGCGGGCTATCTTGCCGCGCTGATCCTTGGCGCCATCACCGGCGAGAGCCTTGTGAGCTTCCAAAGCTTCTCTGACGCGGCGTGGTTTGCCGTTCCCGGCTTCGTCGCGCCCGAGTTCAACATGGCCGCGATCCTGTTCATCCTGCCCGTTGCCATCGCCCCCGCGATCGAACACTTCGGAGACGTCATGGCCATCAGCTCGGTCACCAAGAAAGACTATCTGAAAGAGCCAGGCATCCAAAACACCATGCTGGGAGACGGACTGGCCACCGTGTTCGCCGGTCTGGTCGGCGGCCCGCCCAACACCACCTATTCCGAGGTTACCGGCGCCGTCACCCTGACCCGTGCTTTCAACCCGGCCGTGATGACATGGGCCGCGATCTTCGCGGTTGCGCTCGCCTTCGTGGGCAAGGTCTCGGGCGCGCTGGGGACCATCCCGATGCCCGTCATGGGCGGCATCATGATCCTGATGTTCGGTATGGTGACCGTGGTTGGTCTGACCGTACTGGCGCGGATTGGTGCGGATGCGCTGACCAATAGCCGCAACATGGTGATCGTCTCGACCGTGCTGGTGATCGGCATTGGCGGCCTGTCGATCCCATTCGGTGGCGGTTTCACTTTAGCTGGCATTGGCCTTGCTGGCGTTGCGGGCGTGATCCTGAACCTGATCCTGCCGAAAGAGGTCGAACATATCGAGGCGTAAGCCGACAATGAGCCAATAAAAGCGCGCCCGGAACCGGGCGCGCTTTTTGTTTGCGGGTCGAACACGCGGACCCGACTCGAGACGCGCCCTAGAAAACGACGTTCAGCATGACCAGCGAGACCAGCAGGAACAGGATCGTCATGATCCCGCCGCTCTTCACAAAATCCATCACCTTGTAACCCGCTGGCCCCATGATCAGCGCATTTACCTGATGGGTCGGGATGATGAAGGAATTCGAGGTCGAGATCGCCACAGTCAGAGCAAAGATCGCCGGATTGGCCCCGGCTGCCACTGCAATGGACACGGATAAAGGCACCAAAAGAACCGTCGCCCCAACATTGGACATGACCAGCGAAAATACTGTCGCCAGTATGGCGACACCAGCCTGAAGCGACCAGATCGGCCACCCATCCAGCACCAGCAGGATTTGTTGCGCGATCCACGCGGCCGTCCCGGTATTCTGCACCGCCTGCCCCAGTGGGATAAGACTGGCCAACAGGAAGACGGTGTTCCACCCGACTGCGTGATAGGCCTCGTCGATGCTGAGCACCCGTGTCAGCACCATCCCCACGGCCCCCGTCAGCAGGCACAGTGACAAGCGCACGTCGGTGAACAAGATCAGCGACAGCGAAATCAGGAAGAAGAACAAGGCCCAGTTGACCTTATGTGGACGAAGCTCTTCTTGCGGAAAGTCGGCGGTCACCACGATGAAATCCTGATCGCGCTTCAGTCGCGTCAAGTTGTCCCAGCGCGTATGCGCCACCAGCATGTCGCCGGCCTGAAAGGGCACAAGACCGATCTGAGTTGCCTCGTGGTCTTCCGTCTTCACATGGCTCAGAGTCTCTTCCCCGCGATGGATCGCCATAAGCCCAAGCCCATAGGTCTTGCGCAGCAAGATGTCCCGCGGGCTTTTACCGATCAGCTTGGAATCTGGTGGAATGACCAGCTCGGCCACACCTGCATTGGTCTGTGCGAATTCCTCTATAAACACATCCAGATCCGGGCGCACCGTCAGATCATACCGCTCTGCGAAATCGTGCACCGCGTGATCGCTGCCAATAATCGCCAAGCGGCACGGCGCGGCGATCTCGGCGGTCAGGATCTGGATCATCGACGCTTTGCCGCGATAAAAGGTCGAGATGATATAGATGTTGTTCTCGTTGTTGATGTCAGCAAGGATCTGTCCGACCAGAGGGCTGTCGGCAGGAACATCCACTTCGAAGACCTGCGCGTGAAGCCCATAGACGCGCTCCAGATACTCCGTCGTTCCCTGCCCCGAGCTTGGCTCGATCGGATCGGATGACCCCGGCAGCACCCAGCGGCCCAGAACCAGAAAATATATAATCCCTGTCGCGATCAGTGCCGCGCCAATGGGGGCGACCGAAAACAGTCCGAAGGGTTCCATTTTCAGCTCGTCCGGCAGACCTTCATTGGCGGTCAGGATCAGGTCATTCAGCAGAATCAGAGGCGACGAGCCGACCATGGTCATTGTCCCGCCAAGGATTGCGCAGAATCCCATCGGCATCAGCAAGCGGCTGAGCGGAATGCCCGAACGTACGGAAATCCGGCTGACGACCGGCAAGAACAAGGCCGCAGCCCCGACGTTTTGCAGAAAGCTGGAGATGAAGCCGACGGTTCCCGACACAATGGGAAGCACGCGCGCCTCGGATGTGCCGCCATGTTTCAAAATGGCCGCCGCGACCTTATTCATGATCCCGGTACGATCAAGCCCTGCCCCCACAATCATCACCGCGATGATCGAGATCACAGCGTTTGAAGCAAACCCGTCAAACAGGTGATTAACGTCGGCCAAAGTCTCGAGCCCCGGCAGATAGCTCAGGATACCGACAGTCACGAGAACCAACAAAGCGGCCAAATCTATTCGAATAATCTCGGAAACAAACAGAAAAACTGTAAATCCCAGAAGGCCCAGTACGACCCCCATCTCTGCCGTAAATACAATGACGTCCATCCAATTCCCACTCTCGAAACCTCAGGGGCGTTCGAAACTGGCGGGTCCGAAGCGCCCTGCAAAACGTGATAGGGACCAGTCTGGACCGGACCCCAGAGCGCTGTCATGCTTTTTTTTGTAAATTCGGGGCTTTGGAGGAAAAAACTTCGTTCTGCCCCCATCTAGAGTTCGAGACACGGGCGCGGCTGCCGCGCCGCTTGGGGTGCCTCTTAGTGTTCAACCTTCGTCCGCCAAAGTGGGACGAGCGTTTCTTGCAGCGTATGACCCTACCCCAGATCCAGTTCCAAAAGGCGAAACATCCAAGGCTCGCTCCAGCCACCTCCCAAAGACGACGCAGCCGACACGAGACTTGGGAATGGTCTGATGGATCTCCCCACCTTGCGCAAAGCGCGATTATTCGTGGTCATTGGCCGCACGCACTGACATCGCGCTTGGGCAATACTTGGCGCACTCCTTGTCGCAGCCAGTCCCATAGCATGCTGGCGAGTTCTTCTCTATGCCGCTATTCTCCATAAGCGTTTGGCTTTTCTCGACAACATCAGCCACCGCGGCCTGTGGAAGGCGCTTTTGAAACAGGATCCCCGCAAAATACTCATTTTTCCATCTGATTTTTCCACGGCGACGATGGCCACAGAAATAGATATCCACACAATCATCCTGCAAATGGATCGGGGCGGCTTCGATCTTCATGCCGTTTCGATTGATGTCGACGATCCGGGTCTTCGTGCATCCCTTATCGATGCTGACCAGCACAGGTGTATTGCACACCTCCCGTTTGGCACGCCCACGCAACCCAAGCCGGGCCAGTATCGCTGCAATCACAGCTAGCAATCCCAGCGAACCACCGCCCAGCACAATCGGATCCCTGACGGTGCCTATCCCACCCTTCTCCTCTTGCCCGGCAGAGGGAACATGGCGGATCGCAAGCGGTTTGGTGTCAGATCCCCCCCCGGTCGAGGCGATAAAATCGCATCCGAAGATAACCGTGAGCAGTTCTAGATCCGTGCGAAGTGACAACAGGTTCGCAAGGAACAACGCTTCTGCATCGGAACGCGCAACTGCCTGATCCAATGAGGTAGAGACCTTACCCAGCGCATCCGATTTGCTGCTCACACCTTCCGGCAGGTTGTAAGCGCGTACGCGTTTCAGCCGTTGTGAAAGTGACGTGACCACGCCCCGTGTGGCCCCAGGATCTGCCAACTGACCTTCCGCCTGGACCTGCGCATTCGCTTTTTGCAGCACCGAGACGTCATTGCAGATCCGCGTGTCCTTCGCCTGTGCTTCGGTGCCCCAAAGACAGCAAAAGAAAGAAACAAGTAAAGCATTTCTGCGTAACATAATGCATGCAGCATCTCAGATGAGCATTACCAAACTGATAACGCCGCATGGATTTGAGTGCTTACCCGACGCGCCCTGCGCGTCCCCCCCGCCGCTTGGGCGTATCGGCTTTTACCAAGGCATCGCGCAACACATGCGTCATGGGATGCGCTGGTGATGCTTCCCCATAGTGATCCAGCAAGACTTCGATGCGTTTTTCTTGAGTCATCTCGTGATCGTCAAACAACGCCCAATCCAGAAAGATCGAGCGGCATTCACCGGGCGTGATCCCCTCGATCACATAACTGTCACGGATCAGACCCCGCGGATCGATTGCTGTCATTAGATCAGTCATGTTTCCCTCCGGCGTGCATCACCCGGGTGGGTTTGCCAGCACCTCGTCAATGGCAAGGGCCGCGGCCCGCGCCTTCTCTTCTAGATCCTTGATCAGGGCAGCCTCACTTTCCGCCCCGGTCTCGCGTAGTAGCAGATCCTGACCGCCCTGCCCCAAAGCTTCAAGATCCAAGGGACCATCTGACAGCAGTTTGGACGCGGCCTGCAAGCGCCACATTAAGTCGTGGGATTGGGCCATATCGCGCCCCTGCGCGTCAGAAAACCACCCAATGGCGACACCTTGCGCGATTTGGCGGTCTGGTTCGCGGGGCGTGTCGGCGGCCAAAAGGGCTGCGGCTTGCGCCACCAGTTCAACATCCTGCAGGTGACCCTCGCCAAGTTTGGCATCCAGCGCGCCGCCCGATTGCTTGGCGTC
>CALJDH010000251.1 GCA_938023895.1 uncultured Aliiroseovarius sp. | reverse complement strand
ACCACCACGGTCGAAATGCCTTTGGGGCCGTCGTCGCCTGTGCGGCACATGGTGACGTACACGTCTGAATAATTGCCGCCCGAGATGAACGCTTTGTTTCCGTTCATCACGTAGCCCTCTGCGGTCTTTTCCGCGCGGGTTTTCAGCGCCGCCGCGTCCGAGCCCGAACCGGGTTCAGTCAGGCAGTACGAGAAGACCTTTTCCATCGAGCAGAGTGCCGGAAGCCATTTCTGCTTGTCTTCTTCCTTGCCGAACTTGTCGATCATGCCGCCGCACATATTGTGGATCGACAGGAAGGACCCCACCGAGGGATCAGCCATCGCCAGCGCTTCGAAAATCAGCGTGGCATCAAGGCGCGACAGGCCCGATCCACCGTATTCTTCCGACACGTAAACGCCGCCAAAACCCAGCTCGGCCAGTTGCGGCCACAGCTCGCGTGGGATGGTGCCGTCGGCCTCCCACTTCTCGGAATTTGGTGCAATGTTTTCTTCGCCAAAGCTTTTGGCCATGTCGAAGATAAGGGTCTGCTCTTCGGTCAGCGCGAAATCCATCTGGTCCTCCCGTCCGCGTGTCTGGGCACAGCTTATGGCGCAATCCTTACAGGAGTTTTTCAAGCCCTGTCACTGTTCCACCGCGTCACGCGAAAACAATGGAGCTAAACCATGGTAAAACCACACAGAAATCCAAAGGGTTACAACCCGTCGTGGAAAGAATCGACCAGATGGCGGACCACGTCGCGCAGGGCTTCGTCTTTCGGTTTTTCGGCCTGAATGCTGTCTTGATACACCGCGCGTTGTCGGTCTGCGGCAACGCCGCCGGACAGGATTGTGCGGGCGTGTTCGATCTCGGCCTGACAGCCCAAGAACTGAGCATCTTCGGCGGTTAGTTCGATCATCTCTTCCAGCAGGGCTTCAAAATCCACGATCTCGCCTTGGCCGAAGTCGATCAGCCCGCCCGAGACGCCATAGCGCTGGGCGCGCCAACGGTTTTCGCCGATCAGGAAGTTGTCATACATCCGCCAGCGTTGGTTCTTGGCTTTCAGGCGCCACAGCATACGCGTCAAACACTGGATCAAGGCGGCCAAGGACAGCGTGTCTTCCAACCGTGGCTGCACATCACAGATGCGCGCCTCGATCGTTGGGAAACGGGCCGACGGGCGCAAGTCCCACCAGATCTTCGAGCTGTCCTCGATCACGCCGATATCCACCAGCGCCTGAACCGAGCGTTCATATTCCGACCAACTGCCCAGCTGTGGGGGCAGTCCGGTGCGGGGCAGGTTGTCGAAGACGGTTAGGCGATAAGAGGCCAGACCCGTGTCCTCGCCCTGCCAGAAGGGCGAACTTGCCGACATCGCCAGCAGGTGTGGCAGGAAATAAGTCAGCTGGTTCACAAGGTCTATCCGCGTATCAGGATCGGGAATGCCCACATGTACATGCATTCCGCAAATCAGCATCCGGCGTACAACGCCCGCCAGATCGCGGCGCAGATCATTGTAGCGGTCCTTGTTGACGTGATGCTGATCTTTCCAACTGGCGAAGGGATGGCAGGACGCTGCAATCGGGGCCAGCCCGTAATCCTTGGCGTGTTTGGCGACACTGGCGCGCAGGCGTTTCAAGTCGTCGCGCGCCTCGGAGACGTCCGCGCAAACGCGGGTGCCGATCTCGATCTGGCACTGCAAGTATTCGGGGCTGACTTGGCCTTCCAGCTCTGCGCGGCAAGCCTCCATCATTTCGTCCGGGGCTTCGCGTAAAGCAAGGCTGTCGCGGTCCACCAGAAGGTATTCTTCCTCGATCCCGATCGAGAATGTGGGGGCTGTTCGGGCCATGGCCTGTCCTCCTGTCTGCGTCGCGCAGGTCCACTTTGGCAAGAGAATGGCAGATGAACAAGCGGGCAGGGGCCCCAAACGCAAAACGCCCCGGCCAGTGACCGGGGCGTTTCGTGTAAGCCGTAGGTGGATTTAGTCCATGGCTTTGAAGTTGAATTCGCCACCTTCTTTGATGCCCGACGGCCAGCGCTGGGTCACGGTCTTGGTGCGCGTGTAGAACTTGAACGCGTCCGGGCCGTGCTGGTTCAGGTCACCAAAGCCCGACTTCTTCCAGCCGCCAAAGGTGTGATAGGCCAGCGGAACCGGGATCGGAACGTTGATGCCGACCATGCCGATGTTGATGCGGTTGGCGAAGTCACGGGCCGTGTCACCATCACGGGTGAAGATCGCGGTGCCGTTGCCGTATTCGTGGTCCATGGCGTGGCCGATGGCTTCCTCGTAGGTTTCGGCGCGAACCATCGACAGAACAGGGCCAAAGATTTCCTGCTTGTAGATGTCCATGTCGGTGGTGACGTTGTCAAACAGGTGCGGGCCAACAAAGAAGCCGTCTTCGTAGCCTTGCAGGGTGAAGTCACGGTTATCGACAACCAGATCAGCACCCTGTTCCACGCCGGAGTTGATCAGACGCAGGATGTTTTCCTTGGCGGCTGCGGTCACAACCGGGCCATAGTCCACGTCGTCGCCTGCAGTGTACGGCGCCACTTTCAGCTTCTCGATACGCGGGACCAGCGCGTCGCGCAGCTTGTCTGCGGTTTCATTGCCCACCGGAACAGCAACCGAGATCGCCATGCAGCGTTCGCCAGCAGCACCGAAGCCTGCGCCGACCAGAGCGTCAGCAGCTTGCTCCATATCCGCGTCGGGCATGATGATCATGTGGTTTTTCGCACCACCGAAGCACTGTGCGCGTTTGCCGTTGGCGGTTGCGCGCGAGTAGATGTAGTGCGCGATCGGGGTCGAGCCGACGAAGGCCACGCCCTGCACGGTCTCGTTGTCCAGGATGGCGTCAACCGAGTCTTTGTCGCCGTTCACAACCTGCAGCACGCCGTCGGGCAGGCCAGCTTCTTTGCACAGTTCAGCCAGCATCAGCGGAACCGAGGGGTCACGCTCGGACGGCTTCAGGATCATCGCGTTACCCGCGGCCAGAGCCGGGCCCATGCCCCAGAGCGGGATCATGGCGGGGAAGTTGAACGGCGTGATCGAGGCCACAACGCCCAGCGGCTGACGCATGGAATACATGTCGATGCCGGGGCCAGCGCTGTCGGTGAACTCGCCCTTCATCATCTGGGCGGCGCCGATGCAGTATTCGATCACTTCCAGACCACGTTGAACGTCGCCTTTTGCGTCGGGGATCGTCTTACCATGCTCGCGCGACAGGGCTTCGGCCAGCTTGTCCATGTCACGGTTCAGAAGGCCAACCAGAGCCATCATCACACGGCCGCGTTTCTGCGGGTTGGTGGCGCCCCAAGCTTTCTGAGCTTCGGCAGCTTTAGCGACGGCGTCGTCCAGCTCGGCTTTGGTGGCCAAGGCAACCTGTGCCTGCACTTCGCCGGTGGCGGGGTTGTAGACGTCAGCGTAGCGGCCCGACGTACCTTCGACCATCTGGCCGTTGATCCAGTGTCCAAGTTTCTGCATGGTAATTCTCCCAAATTTCCGGTGCAGGATAGTCTTGCAGAATTGCCGGGAAAAGGGGTAGTTATTCAAAAGCGTTTTGCATTTTTGCAATAATGGGGTGTGGGTGATATCTAGGGTAGGGGCTTTGTCCCTCGGCCTGACGGCCTCGCATCAGGATATTTGCGGCAAGAAAATGAGGGGCTGATTTGGACTGGGATGACCTGAAAGTGTTTCTGGCAGTGGCGCGGGGAGAGAGCCTGTCGCGCGCTGGGCGTGTGTTGAAGCGGGATGCCGCGACCGTGGGTCGGCGGGTATCGAAGCTGGAGGCTGATCTTGGGCTGCCGTTGTTCACGAAATCTCCACAGGGGTATGCGTTGACGGATGCGGGGTTGCGGTTGATGGCCCATGCGGAACGGGCCGAGCAGGCGGTGATGTCTGGTGTGGATGAGCTTGCAGGGCAGTCCGGTCAGTTGTCCGGGCAGGTGCGGATTGGCGCCACGGACGGGGTAGCCAGTTTCATTCTGCCGCAGGTCTGTGCGGCCATTCAGCGTGATCATCCCGAGTTGGAGTTGCAAATTGTTGCCCTTCCGCGCGTGATTAACTTGTCCAAGCGCGAGGCGGATATGGCGATCACGGTCTCACCGCCGCAAACGGGACGGATCACGGTTCAGAAGATTACGGATTACCACCTGCATCTTGCAGCCTCGCATAGCTATCTGGCGCAAGCGGCGCCCTTGGACAGTTTGGCCGATCTGCGCAATCATCCAGTGGTCGGGTACATTCAGGACATGATCTCGTATCCCGAGTTGGATTTCCTTGAAGACCTCGGTGTCGAGAAGACGGCGCTCGCCTCGAATCTCGTGTCGGTGCAGCTGGGGCTGGTGAAGCAGGGCGGTGGCATCGGGGTAACGCATGACTTCATCTTACCCTCGACCCCAGAACTGAAACGCGTGCTGACGGACGAATTGTCGATCAAGCGGTCCTTCTATCTGGTGCGCCACGAAGGGGACGCACGCATGGAGCGGTTTGCTCGCGTGGGCGAAGAGCTGTTGCGCGGCATTCGCGACGAAGTGGCTCGTCTGGAAGGAATGGTGGAAGTTTAGTGCTGCAGGTGCAAAGAGGTCTTGACATTTTGTTGCGCAAAGGGTGACGCTGGGGACAGAAAAATACAATACATACAGACAGGAGGGCGCCCATGCTCATTCACCAGATCCTCAAAGATAAAGACCTCGAGGGCGTTGCAACGGTCAAGCCGGGCAGCAAGGTGGCAGATGCGGCACAGCTTTTGTCTGAGAAGAAGATCGGTGCAGTCATTGTGTCGAACGATGGTGTGCACCCGGCAGGCATTCTGTCCGAGCGCGACATCGTTTCAGAGCTTGGGAAGGTCGGCACTGGCTGTTTGGATCAACCGGTAGATGACCTGATGACCGCAAAGCTAATCACCTGTGCGCCGGGCGATCGGGCTATTCAGGTGTTGCAGACCATGACCGAAGGCCGTTTTCGCCATATGCCGGTGATGGATGGCGACGAGATGGTCGGTCTGGTTTCGATCGGGGACGTGGTCAAAGCACGTTTGGAAGAGCTTTCGCAGCAAGCGGATGCGCTGAAAAACATGATCATGGGCTACTGATCCGAATAGGGTAGGAATACGCTGCACTGCGGAAAAAGCTTGCATTTGGGCGCGCCATAATGTTGCGTGCGCCCACTGCAAGGAGACCAGATCATGCGCATCGGATTGTATCCCGGAACTTTCGACCCGATCACATTGGGGCACACGGACATCATTCGTCGTGCCTGTGCCTTGGTGGATCGCCTGGTAATTGGCGTCGCGATCAACACGGGCAAAGGTCCGTTGTTCACGCTCGAGGAGCGCGTGGCCATGGTCGAAAGCGAATGCGCGAAACTTGCGGCTGAAACCGGGACCGAGATCGTCGCCCACCCTTTCCAGAACCTTCTGATCGACTGCGCCCATGACGTTGGCGCGCAGATCATCATTCGCGGGCTGCGGGCTGTGACGGATTTTGAGTATGAATATCAGATGGTTGGCATGAACCGTGCGATGGATGACAGTGTCGAGACAGTGTTCCTGATGGCCGAGGCACGCTATCAGGCGATTGCTTCAAAGCTGGTGAAAGAGATCGCCAAGCTGGGCGGCGACGTCAGCAAGTTCGTCCCCGAAGACGTGCGCGGAAAGCTGCTGGACAAGATCAGCTAAAGCGCGTTTGCGCTGGATTGCAGTGGAAAGTGGCGGCCCCACCACGACCGTCGGGGTCTGAATTCCCGAGGACCTGTATATACAGGTGGGCGCCGGGTAAGTGGACCACGGCCCAAACAGAGCCAGCTCCCTCGGAATTGCTTAAGGCCACCGGAATTTTACCCGCATGTGACGCGAAGGGCAGAAG
>CALJDH010000250.1 GCA_938023895.1 uncultured Aliiroseovarius sp. | reverse complement strand
CGTTTGCGCAAACCCATCCAAAACCATCTGGAAATTGTTGACTTGAGGCCCGCCATCCGGCACCCAAAGGCTTCTTTTTGAAGAGGATACCACCATGATCCCGTCGCTTCTGCCGACCTACAACCGTGTTGACCTTGCTTTCGAGCGTGGCCAGGGCAGCTGGCTTGTCACGGATGGGGGCGAGCGATATCTGGATCTGGGCGCGGGCATCGCGGTGAACGCGCTGGGCCATGCCCATCCCGCTTTGGTCGAAGTTCTGGCCGAGCAAGGCGCGAAGCTATGGCATGT
Organism: uncultured Aliiroseovarius sp.; assembly: GCA_938023895.1. Lineage (GTDB taxonomy): Bacteria > Pseudomonadota > Alphaproteobacteria > Rhodobacterales > Rhodobacteraceae > Aliiroseovarius. Next base: position 3,764 of record CALJDH010000250.1, on the reverse strand, counting down.
GTCGAACCTTTATAAGATCCCGCAACAGCAGACGCTGGCCGATCAGCTGGTCGATCTGACCTTCGCGGATACCGTGTTCTTTACCAACTCGGGCACCGAAGCATGCGAGCTGGCCGTCAAGATGGCGCGCAAGTATTGGAGCGACAAAGGCGAGGACCGTGCGCGGATCATTGGCTTTGAAGGGTCGTTCCACGGACGGTCATCGGCTGGCATCGCGGCCGCGGGTGGCGAAAAACTGACCGCTGGCTTCGGCCCGCTTCTGCCCGGCTTTACGCATCTTGCTTTCGGAGACCTCGACGGTCTGACCAACGAACTGGCCGAGGGCGACGTGGCCGCCGTTATTATCGAGCCCGTACAGGGCGAGGGCGGCATTCGCCCCGTGCCAGATGATGAACTGAAAGCCATCCGTGCGGCCTGTGACGCCGCTGGCGCATTGCTGATCTTTGATGAGGTGCAATGCGGCATGGGCCGGACCGGCAAACTGTTCGCGCACGAGTTCTCGGGCGTCACACCGGACATTATGATGGTCGCCAAAGGCATCGGCGGGGGCTTCCCGCTGGGTGCTGTTCTGGCAACGGAAGAGGCCGCCAGTGGCATGGTCGCGGGCACCCACGGGTCGACCTATGGCGGCAACCCGCTGGCCTGCGCGGTCGGCTCGAAAGTGACCGAGATCGTCGCCGATCCCGAATTTCTGGCTGAGGTCAGCCGCAAGGCGGGTCTGTTCCGTCAAAAGCTGGAGGGCCTTGTCGCTGCGCACCCGGACGTCTTTGAAAGCGTGCGTGGGTCGGGCCTGATGCTGGGCCTGAAATGCAAAGCGACCAATATGGACGTGCTGACCAAATGCTATGATGCGAAGCTGCTCTGCGTACCCGCAGGCGACAACGTTCTGCGCATCCTGCCCGCGCTGACCATCGAAGACGAAGATATTGCCGAGGCGATCACCCGCCTTGAAACCGCCGCCAAAGCTGTAGAGGGCGAAAACGCATGACACATTTTCTCGACATCAACGCCACAGACACGCGCGACCTGAAAAGCATCATGTCCGAAGCGCACCGGATCAAAGCCGCGCGTGCGGGCCGCCCCAAAGGCGCCCTGGACGACGAAAAACCGCTGGACGGCCACATGGTCGCGCTGATCTTCGAAAAACCCTCGACCCGGACCCGCGTCAGCTTTGATGTGGGCGTGCGCCAGATGGGTGGGCAGACGATGGTTCTGTCCGGCTCGGAAATGCAGCTGGGCCATGGTGAAACCGTTGCGGACACCGCCAAGGTGCTGTCACGCTATGTGGACATGATCATGATCCGGACCTTCGAGGAAGCAACCCTGCTTGAGATGGCGGAACACGCAGACGTGCCGGTGATCAATGGGCTGACCAACCGCTCGCACCCCTGTCAGATCATGGCCGATATCCTGACCTATGAAGAGCATCGCGGATCCATCGAAGGCAAGAAAGTGGTCTGGGCTGGCGACGGCAACAATGTCTGCGCGTCCTTTCTGCACGCTGCTGGCCAGTTCGGCTTTGACCTGACCTTCACCGGGCCCGAGCCACTAGACCCCGAAACTGGCTTCGTGGATGAGGCGCGTGCCAAAGGCGTGAATGTCGAGATCGTGCGTGATCCGGTGAAAGCCGTCGAAGGCGCCGACCTGCTTGTGGCTGATACGTGGGTGTCGATGCACGACGCACCCTCGGCCCGCGAGCGCCGCCACAACCTGCTGCGCCCCTATCAGATCAATGACGAGTTGATGCGCCACGCCAAGCCTGACGCGCTGTTCATGCACTGTCTGCCCGCCCACCGGGAAGAGGAAGTGACGAACTCGGTCATGGACGGCCCGCAATCGGTGATCTTTGACGAGGCCGAGAACCGGTTGCACGCCCAGAAAGCCGTCATGCGCTGGTGTTTGGGCAAGTAAGCCTGACGATCACCCAATAGAAAAGGGCGCCTCACTAGGGCGCCCTTTTTTTGTTCAACTGTCTCGTGGATCACGCCACGATAGAGTTCAGCAGGAAGAAAATCACAGCCGACATCATTGCGGCGGCAGGCACGGTGATCACCCACGCAGCCACGATGGTCATGAAATGCGAGCGGCGCACAAGTTTGCGGCGGCGGCGTTCTTCGGGGGCGATGCGTTTTGCTGCAGGGCGTGCTTCGCGCGATTTGCGCAGGCGGCGCTCCATGTGGAACTCGCGATAGAAGCCAACGCCGAAGACGCCCCCCACAGCAATGTGGGTCGAGCTGACGGGCAGGCCCAGCCAGCTGGCGACGATAACGGTGATAGCGGCGGACAGTGCCACGCAATAGGCGCGCATCGGGTTCAGCTTGGTGATCTGGCTGCCCACCATGCGGATCAGTTTCGGGCCGAACAGCATCAGGCCAAAGCTGATGCCGAACGCGCCGATGACCATGACCCAAGTCGGGATCGAGACTTTCGCGGCGAAGTCGCCCACGCTTTCGACGTGCACGATTGCGGCCAGCGGACCGACGGCGTTCGCCACATCATTGGCGCCGTGCGCAAAGGACAGAAGTGCTGCCGAGAAGATCAGCGGCAGGGCAAAGAGCGTCTTCAGCGATTTGGTGCGGTTCTCAAGCCCTTCGGCCTGACGGGCGATCAGCGGTGCGGTGATCACGTAGGCCGCGCCACCCACAGCAGCGCCGATCAGAAGCGCCGTGCCAAGGTCAATCTTCACGATCCGCTTCAGACCTTTGATCGACAGATAGGCGCCAAAGGCAGCGGCCATGATCCCGATCAGGATTGGTACCCAGCGTTTGGCAGCGGCAATCTTGTCTTCCTGATAGACAATCTTGTGTTTGATCAAGGCCAAGAAACAGGCCGCAATCACACCGCCTAGAACCGGCGAGATCACCCAGCTGGCCGCGATCTTGCCCATGGTGGGCCAGCTGACGGCAGCAAAACCCGCAGCCGCGATGCCCGCGCCCATGACGCCGCCCACGACCGAGTGCGTGGTGGACACAGGTGCGCCAACCCAAGTTGCAAGGTTCACCCACAGCGCGGACGAGATCAGCGCGGCCATCATCGCCCAGACAAAAGTGCGCGAGCGGTCAAAACCCGATGGATCAATGATGCCCTTCGAGATGGTCGAGACCACGTCGCCCCCCGCCAAAAGCGCACCGGCGCTTTCGAATAGCGCGGCAATTACGATGGCGCCCCCCATGGTCAGCGCGTTTGCGCCCACCGCAGGGCCCATGTTGTTGGCAACGTCATTCGCGCCGATGTTCAGGGCCATATAGGCGCCAAACGCGGCAGCAATGACGACGACCAGAGAGGTCGGGGTCTGACCAAAGAACACAGCCGCACCCAGCGCTGCGATCACGATGAAGGCCAAGGCCACGCCCATCCCGACCAGCGGGCGTGCCACCAGTTGGGTTGCGTATTCTACTTGGGTGATCTTGTTCAGGTCCTTGTCCAGTGTCTTCCACTGGTTGCCGCTGTTCTCGCCGCTCATGTCCCATCCTCGCAAGCTGCTTGTTACACGGCTGTTGCGCAGCCGTTACAATTCAGCGCCTGCGCTAGCTTGTCAGGCCCGCGATTGCAACAGATTCTGTGATGGAGATGCCTTGTGGCGCGGGGAAATCAGAAATCGCGCAACAGTTTGCGCAAACCTTTTTCCTGCACCATGCCGGCGGCCTCTTCAGGCGACACCCACGCGCGCGTGCGTTCGTCGGCCTCGGGAAAGTCGTTTTCCAACTTCTTGACCTTCATCGGAAAGACTGTGGCCGAGCAACGCGTCAGGCTGCCGTCATCCA
>CALJDH010000249.1 GCA_938023895.1 uncultured Aliiroseovarius sp. | reverse complement strand
CCGGTCACCGCCAGCTTGAACTTGCGCGGCAGGAATTGGAATTCCGGGTGGTCAGTGGACCACTGGCGCAGCAGCTCGGCCGTGGGGCGAGGGTCTTCAACCTCGTCCGCGGCAGCACCAGCAAAATGGTCCGCCGTCACGTTGCGGATCGTATTGCCCGAGGTTTGGATCGCATGCATGCCCACATCGGCCAGCGCGTCCAGCATGTCAGGAATGTCCGACAGGCGGGGCCAGTTGTATTGAATGTTCTGGCGCGTGGTCCAGTGACCATAGCCCTTGTCCCAGCGTTCGCCGATCATCGCCAGCTGACGCATCTGGCTCGGGTTCAGCGAGCCATAGGGGATCGCCACCCGCAGCATATAGGCGTGCAACTGCAAATAAACACCATTCATCAGGCGCAGCGGCTTGAATTCGTCTTCGGTCAGTGCGCCCGAGATGCGGCGGCCGACTTGTTCACGGAACTGCGCAACACGATTGCGCACGAAGCTTTCGTCGAAATGGTTGTAATCATACATTGGCCACGGCCTCCGGTGCCGATTGCTGTGTCTGTTTGCCGTGGAAGCGGTTCGACGGGCCGGTGGCACGGAACGCTTCGCGGAAATGGGTGGGGATCGGGCCAGTGGGGCCAGCAGCAGCGTCGGCCAGATAGGGGCCAACGGCAATGCCGGGCTCGTCTGTGGCGCGCACCAGTTGGGCGTTTGCCTCGGCCTCGTCCTCGATCAGCCAGGCCATACACATGTCGCGTACCCACGACCCGTTGCGGGCCATATAGATCACGTCGCCTTCGATCAGGTCGTTGGCGGTTACTACTTTGGGGCTAAAAGGGCGGGGCATGGCATGTCCTTTCCGGTTGCGTTCGGGCTCTATATAGGACATTTTCCCATTATTCCGCGAGGTGTCGCGGCAAATAAGGAATGTTGTTTCGGTTTGCGCGTCAGTTGGAACGCTTGGACCAGAAGAAGGGAAAAAACGGAATGTCTGTTCGGCTGGACGAGATCGACCGGAAAATCCTGCGTGAGCTTCAGAGCGATGCAGGGCAGTCTTTGGACGTAATTGCCAAAAAGGTGGGGTCATCCAAGACGCCCGTGTGGAACCGGATTCGCAAAATGCGTGAAGCCGGGGTGATCGGGCAGAACACGATGGTGATGGATGCCGAAAGCCTTGGATTTGAAGCCTGTTTCTTCGTCCTGATCCGTACGTCCGAGCACGAAGCCGATTGGCAAGAGAAGTTTCTGGCGGCACTACGCGCACGTCCCGAGGTGATGGAAGCACACCGTTTGGCGGGCGAGATCGACTATATCCTGAAGGTCCGCGTGGAAAACGCCCGCGCCTATGATGTGTTCTATCAGGCGCTGATTTCCGAGGTGAAGATTTTCAACGTGACCGCGCTGTTGTCGATGGAAGAGATCAAGTTTTCGACCGAGCTGCCGATCTGATGTGCTTTCGGTGGCTCACTGCGTGAGCCTGAGGGGCTTTGCCCCTTGCACCAAATCTGCGATCTGGCGCTCCCCTAGGATATTCCTTGCAAGAAATAAGGGGTTAGGTCCGGACCATCAGCTTCTCCAAACCGTGGAAGTGATAGACATTTCCGTATAGCGGCGGTGCGATGATGGTCAGGCTCGGGCAGCGCGCGAACAGGATCGGAAGCGCGTATTTCAGTTCTAACCGGGCCAGCGGTGCACCAATGCAAAAGTGCACGCCTGCGCCGAAGCTGGTGTTGGGTTTGACACGTCGGGACGGGTCGAAGCTGTTCGGGTCGTCCCACATATCTGGGTCGCGATTGGCGGCGCCGAGAAGCAATCCGATCTCATCCCCGCGTTTGAAGTCCTGCCCGTAAAGCGTCGTGTCTTCATAAACATGGCGTGTGAACATGTGCAGCGGAGGATCGAAGCGCAGGGTCTCTTCGATCGTTGCATCAATGGCGTCGGGCGATAGGGCATCTGTCGAAACCTTGTGTTCCAACAGGGTTTTTACCGCGATAGCCATGGCATGCACGGTCGCTTCGTGGCCTGCATTCAAAAGCAGGATGCAGGTGGATATCAGCTCGTCCGTGGAAAGCTTCTCGCCTTCCTCCTCGGCTTGGATAAGCTCGGTGATCAGGTCGTCACGCGGGTCTCCGCGACGCTGATCAACATAGTCACGCATAAAGGCCACGAAGGCCTCGGTTGCGGCAATCGCCTCGTCTTCGACCGCGCGGGTGCGGCGGGCTTGGTACATCGAGACCATGGCATTCGACCAGCGTAGCAGGTCATCGGCGCGATCCTCGGGAACACCCAGAAGGCGGCAGATGATGATCACCGGAATGCGGGTGGCGAAGGCGGCCAGAAGGTCAAATTCGTTCTCCGGAAAGGTGTCAATCAGTTCATGCGTCAAGGCCTCGATCTCGGGTCCAAGCGCGGCGATCCGGCGCGAGGTGAAGGCGCGCAAGACCAGCTTGCGCAAGCGCGTGTGGCGGGGGGCTTCCAGTTCAAGCATGGAGTGGGCCTCGACCGCGTAGAAGGGGGCCAGATGGTCGGGGTACTGCCGCGGTTCAACAGGCTCACGCCCGAACCGACGATCCCGCAGTAGCGCATTTACTGCACGAAAACTGACCGCCATTGGCAGGTTGTAATCCTCCCAGAAAAACAGGTCTCCTTCTGCGCGGGCGCGGTCATAGAAGGCATAGGGATTCTGGATGAAATCGGGATCCGTCGGGGATTGGGTCAGGCGCAACATGTGCGCATGTTCCTTAAAGCGGCTGGTCAATGCAAGAGCTGCTTCCTATGCTGCCCTCATGTTGCGGTTCTTGCATACGAAATGGATTTTTCCCTTTCTTCTTGGGACGCTGGTGATCAGTGCCGGGGTTTGGGCCATGGCGTGGCGGGCGGCGTTGACGCCGCTTTCTGAACAGGCCTCGTCCGAGTTGGAACTGGCGACCGACCAATTAACGCGCCACCTGTTTCGGTATCGCGAACTGGCTGTGGTGCTGGCGCGCCATCCGGATTTGCGGGCCCGACTGAGCGGCGAGGCCGATGACCCGCGCACCGCGGATGACCTGCTTCGGGCCATGGCGGATATGACCGGCGCGCATCAGCTATTGCTGGTCGATGGTGCCGGGCGCGTATTGGCGGCGTCGCATCAGGCGCCGCTGCAGCTGGACCCTACAAGCGCGATGATTCATCGTGCCCTGAACGGCGCTTTGGGGTCGGAAGCCAAGTTTCAGTCCGTGGACAATGGAAGCCTGCGTCGCGTGTTCTCGTTTGCGGCGCCGGTGCTTGGAGAAGGTGAACAGGGGCACGGTGCAGTGATCGCGCGCACGAACCTTCTGGATTTCGAGGAAAACTGGCCCTCGACCGCGTCCGCATTGTTCTTCACCTTGAATGGCGAGCGGATCTTTGTTTCGAACCGATTGGATTTGGTCAGCGTCCCCCGCCCTGCCGAACACTTCTTGAACAGCAGCGCCAGCCATTGGACGGGACACGAGGTCTGGACCGTCGAGGCTGGGCCATACCTTCCTGACCGCGCGCTGCATCTGACCCGGGATCTGTCGACTGTCGGGTTGAGCGGCGAAATCCTGTTGGACACAGCACCTGCCGAACGCAGCGCTGCACTTCTGGCGGCTATTGCGGCTGCGATCTGTCTAGGGATTGGCGGTCTTTTGCTGGCCGTCGGAGAACGTAGGCGGGCACTTGATGAGCGGTTGCGCATCGAAGCCGCCGCCAACGCTCGGCTTGAGGCCCGCGTGGCGGAACGTACGCAGGCGTTGTCAGAAGCAAACCTCGATCTACTGCGGGAAAACCGCGAACGACGCGAGGCCGAGGCCGCGTTGAAAAAGGCGCAGGATGATCTGGTGCAGGCGGGAAAGCTGTCGGCG
>CALJDH010000248.1 GCA_938023895.1 uncultured Aliiroseovarius sp. | reverse complement strand
TGGTTCTTGGAGCAGTCGAACGACTTGAAATGCGCCTGACGCGCGGGCGGGTCATGCCCGGCGTCGGATCGCACTTGGCGTGGTGCCGAACCACCGATTGAAGGCGCGGAAAAACGCGCTGGGTTCGGCATAGCCCACCTGGCGGGCGATCTCGGACACGGGCAGGTCGGTCTTTTTCAGAAGCGAGATCGCCAGATTGCGGCGACGTTCTTCCTTGATCTCTCCAAAGCTCTGCCCTTCCTCTTTCAGTCGCCGATGCAGGGTCGAAGTGGACATGCCAAGCTTCGCGGCCATCGCGTCCACGCTGTCCCATGCATCCGTTGTGCCCGCCGACAATTCTGTGATGATCTGCGCCTTGATGCCGTCTCCGTGGCGATAGCCAGTCAGAAAGGCTGTAGGGGCCGACTTCAGAAAGCGTTTCAACGCGCGCTCGGATCTGTTGATCGGCTTTCTCAGATATTTCCGTTCAATGACCATCTGAGCGCAATCAGCGTTGAACTGGACGGGCACCCCGAAAAAGTCTCCGTAGTCATTGGTCCATGCGGGTTCAGCACAGGGAAACTGGATGTGTCGAATGGGGATGCGCGTGCCGATCAGCCAGCAATTCAGCGCATGCAGAATGGTGAAATAAAGCCGGTACGAGAAGGCCGATTTGACCGGGCCATGTTCGGATAACGAGACAACCGCCTGCCGGCCCTCGACACTCAACTTGCCCGCCGGATCCTCCAAAACGATCGTCAAGAAACGCAACGCGCGCGCCATTGCGACCTCAAGGGTAGGGGCGTGGCGGGTGGCGTGACCCAGAATAGTAAAGCTGCCCGGGCGCATGGGGCGGGCGGCAAGGCCGAAGAACTCGTCCTGCATGCGAAAGGACAGCTCTAGCCATATTTGGCCGAATTGAGGCGCCGTCAACCGGTCCAAATCGCCAGACGGGATGCCAAGACTGCCAAGCAGAGCATCCATATCAACCCCGGCGCTGCGACCACAGTCGATCGCTTCGTTCACGAAAGCGCGGGGGATGGTGCTGCTTTTGGGCATGGCATTTCCTGTCAATTATGTGAAAGATACTGGCATCGCTTACAACTTTTATCAATTGTATAGACTCAAGCTAACCCGCCCGGATTCGCCGTGGGTCAAGACCAGTCGGCAGATAGGAGACATGACATGCTTGACGAAACCCAATCCGCCATTCGCGACATGGCTGCGCAATTCGCTCAGGACCGCCTGTGGCCCGGCGCGGAAGAACGTGATCGCAGCGGCAATTTCCCTCGCGAACAACTGACCGAAATGGGCGAGCTGGGCTTCTTGGGTATGCTCGTCCCCGAGGAATACGGCGGGATCGAACTGGACGCCGTGACCTATGCCAGCGTCGTCGAAGAAGTCGCCGCCGGGGACGGAGCCTGTTCGACCATCCTTTCCGTGCACAGCTCGGTCGGGTGCGGGCCCATCGTCAAATACGGCACCGAAGAGCAGAAGCAGAAATACCTGCCAAAACTGGCCAGCGGCGAGTGGATCGGCGGGTTCGCCCTGACCGAGCCGCAGGCCGGATCGGACGCCTCGAAACTGCGCACCACCGCAGTTCTGGACGGGGATCACTATGTGCTTAACGGCGCGAAGCAGTTCATTTCCTCGGGCAAGAACGGCAAGGTGATCATCGTGTTCGCCGTGACCGACAAGGACGCCGGATCGAAGGGCATCAGCGCCTTTATCGTCGAAACCGATACCCCCGGATACGAGGTCGTTCGGGTCGAAGAGAAGCTGGGTTTGCATTCGTCGGACACCTGTCAGCTGTCCTTCGAGGACATGCGCATTCCCAAGGAAAACCTGCTGGGGGCCGAGGGCGAAGGCTATAAGATCGCACTGGCGAACCTTGAGGGTGGCCGCATCGGCATTGCCTCACAAGCGGTTGGTATGGCGCGGAAATCGCTGGAGCTGGCAATCGAGTATGCACAGGAACGCAAGGCGTTTGGCAAGGAAATCGCCCAGCACCAAGCGGTTGGGTTCCGTCTGGCGGATATGGCTACCAAGGTCGAAGCCGCGCGTCAGTTGGTGCAGCACGCTGCCCGTCGACGTGACGCTGGTCTGCCTGCGCTGCGTGAAGCGTCTATGGCAAAGTTGTTCGCCACGGAAATGGCGGAAGAGGTCTGCTCGGCCGCGATCCAGACCTTCGGCGGCTATGGCTATCTGAGCGACTACCCGGTGGAACGGATCTATCGCGATGTCCGCGTGGCGCAGATCTATGAAGGCACCAGTGACATTCAGCGCCTTGTGATTGCGCGGGATCTGATCGCCAATCCCGGCCCGCGCTAAGACCTGCGTCTCAGAATTGAGGGGGCACGCTTTCCTTCAAAAGGTAAACTGGGGCAGGGCGCACAGCAGCGCCCCGCCTCGCCAATTGCCCGGGGACACCAGAGCGCTCGAATAGGCCAAACGCCCGCCGAGTAATCTGGTTCAATCGTATTTCTTGAAGCACTCTCGCCTTTTTCAAATGTTTCCCTAAAGTGTTGTAGTCGAATTGAGGGTGGTGAGTTCTCGAATTCCTACGCATAGTTCTGAGAACGACACCCAGATTTGGAGCATTCATGAGCACTCAATATTACGCACCGCACGGGGGACTTCCCGCTCAGACCCAGCTTCTGACCGATCGAGCCGTTTTTACGGATGCGTATGCCGTGATCCCGAAAGGGGTGATGCAGGATATTGTGACCAGCTTTTTGCCTTTTTGGACCGGCACGCGGCTGTGGGTATTGTCCCGCCCGCTCAGCGGTTTTGCCGAGACGTTCTCACAATACATCATGGAGGTTCAGCCGGGTGGCGGGTCCGATCGCCCCGAGGATGATCCAGACGCGCAAGCTGTGTTGTTCGTGGTCGAGGGTGCCGCGACGTTGGAGGTTGCTGGGGAAGTGCGCGAACTGACGCCGGGTGGCTATGCCTATCTGCCGCCCTCGGAGCAGTGGACGTTGCACAATAAAGGCGACGAGGTGCTGCGGTTCCACTGGATCCGCAAGGCCTATCAGCGGGTCGAGGGACTGGACGCGCCTGATGTGTTGATCCTGAACGAAAAGGATATCGCGCCCACGCCGATGCCGGACACGGATGGCAAATGGGCCACGACGCGGTTTGTGGACCCAAATGACCTGCGCCACGACATGCATGTGACGATCGTGACCTTCGAGCCGGGCGGGGTCATTCCGTTTCTGGAAACCCATGTCATGGAACACGGGCTTTATGTGCTGGAAGGTAAGGCGGCCTATCGCTTGAATCAGGACTGGGTCGAGGTCGAGGCCGGTGACTTTATGTGGCTGCGCGCATTCTGCCCGCAAGCCTGTTATGCAGGCGGGCCGGGGCGTTTCCGGTATCTGCTTTACAAGGATGTGAACCGCCACATGCCGTTGCGGCTGGGGGGCGGGCGCTAAGATAGCGCTGGAGCAATCCCGCCAATGGCTTGGGTAAGCTGACGCGAGGCGTCAATGACCGCACGGCTTAGGCGATCGGCCTGATCCTGAGCAACACGGCTGATGGGGCCAGAGACCGAAATTCCCGCGACCACTTCGCTGTTCATGTCGAATACAGGCGCCGCGATGCACCGCATCCCGACGTTCTTCTCTTCATTGTCGATGGCAAAGCCCCGTACGCGGGTCTGATCCAGATCTGCCCGAAGGTCCTCGGCTGTGGTGATCGTGTGCTCGGTGAAGGCCTCGAATGCTGCCGCGTCGAGGACGCGGGTCAGTCGGTCGTCATCCATGAACGCCAACACCGCCTTGCCAATTCCCGACGAATGCATCGGTGACAATGACCCGGGGGGGAAGAAGGCACGGATGTTGGCGTGTGTCTCGACTTGGCTCAGAAACAGGACATCCCCTTCTTTTTCGATACCAAGGTTTGCGGTCTCGCCGGTGGCCTCCATCAGCTTGCGCAGAATGGGGCGGGCCCGATCGACAAGGCTGGTGCGCCGCAGGAAGCGTGCGCCGATGACAAAGGCGCGTGCGCCGATAAACCAGACTTGCTCGACGCTGTCGAATTCGACCAGTCCACGCGTCTCAAGCGTTACAAGAACCCGGTAAACCGTCGCGGGCGACTGCCCCATTTCCTCGGCGATCACCGACAGTGGCTTGCCCTGCGCTTCGCTCAGATGTTCGAAAACCTCTATCGCGCGATCGAGCGATTTGATCGTGTTTTGAGCGGTCTTGTCGTGCCAATCGCGGGGGCGCCCCCGGGCCTTGCGGGTGCGTGATGTGCCGTCTTTTTGAAATTCCATAAAAACCCTCACATTTTAAGTGAAAAATAAATTCACAATATGAAAAAGTCAATAGATTGAAAAATATAGAAATAATACGGGTGGCGTGAATTTGAAAAAGTAATTCAAAAAAATATCCCTCGGATTTTGGGCCAGATAAGGTGGCCTCAATGACGAAGGAGAACCCCATGAGTTTTCAGAACCCCGTTTTCATTCCGGGCCCGACCAACATCCCCGAAAGCCTGCGCAAGGCGTCTGACATGCCGACGATCGACCATCGCTCGCCGCTGTTCGGTCAGATCCTGCACCCGGCACGCGAGGGCGTGAAGAAGATCCTGAAAAGCGAAACGGCTGAGGTCTTT
>CALJDH010000247.1 GCA_938023895.1 uncultured Aliiroseovarius sp. | reverse complement strand
ATCGACGGACTTTTCCTTGGCCAAGGACCGGATAAACGCGGGCGGCGCAGCGCCTTCGATATGCAGATGCAGCTCGACCTTTTTCAATTCATTGAAGCTCACAGAAACGTCCCTCCCGCCCCGCGCGTGTCCAGCCCAAGGTGCGCTGCGACCGAAGCGCCAATATCCGAAAACCCGACCTGACCGATTTCGCGCGTGCCCAATCCAGCGGCGACGACCGGCACACGTTCGCGCGTGTGATCGGTGCCGACCCAGCTAGGGTCGTTGCCATGATCGGCAGTGAATAGAACCAAGTCGCCTTCGCGCATTTTTGCAAGCACGCGGGGCACCTGAGTGTCGAACCATTCCAGTGCACGGGCATAGCCGGAAATATCACGACGGTGGCCATACTTCGTGTCAAACTCGACGAAATTGGCGAAGACTAGATCGCCGTCCTGCGCGTCATCGAACGAGGTCAACAAATACTCCATCAGGTCCGCATCCACCCCTTTCTGGACAGAGGTGATCCCGCGATGCGCAAAGATATCGCCGATCTTTCCAATGGCATGCACCTTGCCGCCCGCATCCGTCACCCAGTCACACAGGGTCGGATTTGGCGGGGTCATCGCAAAGTCGCGGCGGTTGGTGGTGCGGGTGAACCCTTCGGCTTCCGAGCCGACAAAAGGGCGGGCGATGACGCGACCGACGCGCATGTCATGCACCATCGGCGCAATTGCCTGACATAGCGCATATAGACGCTCCAGACCGAAATGCTCTTCATGCGCGGCGATTTGCACGACGCTATCGGCCGAGGTGTAGACGATCGGGCGTCCGGTGCGGATGTGCTCGGCCCCAAGCTCGTCCAGCACCACCGTGCCAGAGGCATGCTTGTCAGCCAAGATACCGTCTACATCCGCCGCTTTGCAGATTGCTGCGGTCAGGTCTGCGGGGAAGGTCGGCGTGGTGTCCGGGAAATACCCCCAGTCCCACGGAAGCGGCACGCCGGCAATTTCCCAATGCCCGGTGGGGGTGTCCTTGCCCGGCGACACTTCCTGCGCTGCGCCCCACAGCCCGGCGGGCGTGGCATCTAAGCCCGGCGTGTCGTCGCCCGAGGCCAAACGAACCGCCGCGCCCAGCCCCAGAGCATCCAGATGCGGCAAAGATAGCGGACCCGAGCGGCCCTCTTCGGCGCGTCCTTCCGCACAGGCCTGCGCGATATGGGCCAAGGTGTTGGCCCCCGTATCTGGCACGGTTTTGTCGTTGAAGAACTTGTGTGCATCCGGGGCGCCGCCGCAGCCGACGCTGTCCAGCACGATCAGAAAGGCGCGGGTCATGTGTTCTCCATATGCGCGGCACCAAAGGCGCCGGGCAGAAGTTCGGCCATAGTCATGGTCAGGCTTTCGCCCCCCATCGTCATCATGGTGATTTTCACGTCAGGGCCCGAGAACTCGGCCAGTTTCTGACGGCACCCACCACACGGCGTCACCGGCAAGGGCGCATCTGCGATCACCAACGCCTCGGCGATCTCGCGCTCGCCCGCCGCGCACATAGCTGCAATCGCTCCGGCCTCGGCACAGGTGCCTTCGGGATAGGCGATGTTCTCGACATTGCAACCAACATGCACCACGCCCGCGCTTGTCCGCAGCGCGGCGCCGACCTTGAAGTTCGAATACGGGGCATGCGCATTTTCGCGCACGGATTTGGCAGCTTCCAACAGCGACATGGTCCGCTCCTGCAAAAAATTCTATCCAGCAACCCTGAACCTCTGCATACGCGGATGCAAGTGCAATCGGTGCTGAAGGGGGCTGGCCGCAAGCAACTGCCATGCTATTGTACACACTGCAGACTTGATTGCCCTTGCGTCACTGGTGTATCGGAGTGTCGGAGGGAAGGTAGTTTAAGGTTAAACTATCGACGCAAAGCCTGAGGAGGCCTCGATGTCCGAACACAGCTATCTGCGCAAACGCGCGCTGGATTATCACGAATTTCCACAGCCCGGAAAGCTTGAAATCCGCGCAACCAAGCCGATGGCAAACGGGCGCGACCTAAGCTTGGCCTACTCTCCTGGCGTGGCTGAAGCCTGCGTCGAAATCTCGAAAGATCCTTCTGTGGCAAGCCGTTACACGGCACGCGGCAATTTGGTCGCGGTTGTGTCCAACGGATCGGCTGTGTTGGGGCTGGGAAATATCGGCGCGCTCGCCTCGAAACCTGTAATGGAGGGCAAGGCGGTTCTATTCAAGAAGTTCGCCAATATCGATTGCTTCGATATCGAGCTAAACGAATCTGATCCCGAAAAACTGGCCGAGATCGTCTGCGCGATGGAGCCGAGCTTTGGTGCAATCAACCTTGAAGACATCAAAGCCCCCGATTGTTTCATCGTTGAACAAATCTGCCGCGAGCGGATGAACATCCCCGTCTTTCACGATGATCAGCACGGAACCGCCATCGTGGTTGGCGCCGCGGCGACCAACGCGCTGCAAGTCGCAGGCAAATCCTTCGAGGATATCAAGGTTGTCTCGACCGGTGGTGGGGCGGCAGGGATTGCATGTCTGAACATGCTTCTGAAACTGGGCGTGAAACGCGAAAACGTCTGGCTCTGCGACATCGAGGGTCTGGTCTATGAGGGCCGCGAGAAAGAGATGACGCCGCAGAAGGCGGATTATGCGCAAGGGGACAGCCCCGCAAGTCTGGACGACGTGATCGAAGGTGCAGATCTGTTCCTTGGCCTGTCCGGCCCAGGCGTTCTGAAGCCCGAGATGGTGGCCAAGATGGCCGATCGCCCGATCGTGTTCGCCCTTGCTAACCCGACGCCGGAAATCATGCCTGACGAGGTGCGCAAGGTTGCGCCGGATGCGATCATCGCCACGGGCCGCTCGGATTTTCCCAATCAGGTCAACAACGTACTCTGCTTTCCGTTCATCTTCCGCGGCGCGCTTGACGTTGGCGCGACCGAGATCAACGACGCCATGCAGCTGGGCTGCATCGAAGGAATTGCGGCGCTTGCCCGCGCCACCACCTCGGCCGAAGCCGCCGCAGCCTATAAGGGCGAGCAGCTGACCTTTGGTGAAGACTATCTGATCCCCAAACCCTTCGATCCGCGCCTGATGGGCGTGGTCGCCAGCGCGGTTGCCAAGGCCGCGATGGACAGCGGCGTGGCGACACGTCCGGTCGCGGACTTGGACACCTACAAGGCGAAACTGGACGGCTCGGTCTTTAAGTCCGCGCTGATCATGCGCCCTGTTTTCGAGGCAGCCGGCACCGCCGAACGCCGCATTGTCTTTGCCGAGGGCGAGGATGAACGCGTCCTGCGTGCTGCCAACGCGATGATTGAAGAAACCACCGACGCTCCGATCCTGATCGGCCGTCCCGACGTGATTGCGCGCCGTGCGGAACGTGCTGGCCTGTCGATCATTCCAGGGCGTGATTTCGAGGTCGTAAACCCCGAACGCGACGACCGGTATCGCGAATACTGGGGCGCTTATCACGAGATCATGGCCCGCAAGGGTGTAACGCCCGACCTGGCCAAGGCCATCCTGCGCACCAATACCACCGCCATCGGTGGCATCATGGTACATCTGGGCCATGCGGACAGCCTGATCGCCGGCACCTTTGGGCAATATCTGTGGCACTTGAACTATATCCAGCAGATCTTGGGAAATCAGGAACTGCACCCGGTCGGCGCGCTTAGCCTGATGATCCTGCAGGACGGCCCGCTGTTCATCGCAGACACCCATGTGCATAACACACCCAACGCCGAACAGATCGCCGAAACGGTGTGTGCGGCTGCGCGTCATGTGCGCCGCTTCGGGGTCGAACCGAAGATTGCGGTCTGCTCGTACTCGCAATTCGGCAACCACGGCGGCGACAGCGGCGCGCGTGCGCGTGGTGCACTCGAAATTCTGGACGCCACCCCGCGCGATTTCGCCTATGAGGGCGAGATGCATGTGGACGCCGCTCTCGACCCCGAGGTCCGTCGCCGCCTGTTCCCCGCCGCGCGCTTCGACGGTCCGGCAAACGTATTGGTCTTCGCCAACACCGATGCGGCCAGTGCCGTGCGCAACACGCTGAAGGTTAAAGGTGGCGGACTTGAGGTCGGTCCGATCCTGATGGGAATGGGCAACCGCGCACATATCGTGACGCCCTCGATCACCGCACGCGGACTTCTGAACATGTCCGCCATCGCCGGGACACCGGTTGCACACTACGGCTAAGCGATTCCCAGCGAAACTTTGCAAGGCGAGGTTTGCAATTTTGCAAATCTCGCCTTTTTCAAATTCAGATCCCTCAAAACAATGGGGTTTGCAAAAATTTGCAGG
>CALJDH010000246.1 GCA_938023895.1 uncultured Aliiroseovarius sp. | reverse complement strand
CACAGGCCGGGGATCAGATATTGCCCGCCCGCGTCGATCACCTGCGTGTCCGGGCCAATGCAGTGGCTGGCATCGGGGCCGACATAGGCAAACCGTCCGTCGGCCATCGCGACCTGCCAGTCCAATACCTCGCGCGTGTGGATGCTCACCACACGACCACCTTGAATGACTGTGTCTGCTGCTTCACGCCCGGCGGCGACGGCTATCAATCGCGTCGCACTTTCGGGCCAGGATTTAAGAATTGGTCTTTCCATGGATCAATTGTTCCGAAATCTTCTGTTAGCGCAACCCCCTATCCGGGCCTGGTGATTTTGCACTTTCAAATCGCGCGCTGGCGGCGATACTGCGCGCATGAAAAAGACACTGTTTGTATTCGGATATGGCTATTCCGCGCGCGCACTGGCCGCTGAGTTGCCCGGCGATTTCACCGTGATCGGCACCTCGCGCGAGGCGGGGCCGGATGTGATCCAATGGCCGGGCGGCGATATTTCGCAGGCGTTGTCTCAGGCGACGCATCTTCTGATTTCGGCCGGGCCGGACGGGGACGGTGACCCTGTTTTGCGCCGGGCTAGAGACGAAATTGTCGCCCTCGCTCCACAGTTGGAGTGGGTCGGTTACCTGTCAACGACTGGTGTTTACGGCGACCATCAGGGCGGTTGGGTCGACGAAGACACGCCGCTTGCGCCGTCCACGCGGCGGGGCAAATTGCGTGTTCAGGCTGAAGCGGACTGGCAGGCACTGGCCGCTGAGGCCGGATTGCCGCTCCACATCTTCCGCTTGGCTGGGATCTATGGCCCCGGACGCGGCCCATTTTCCAAAGTGCGCAAGGGCACAGCGCGGCGGATCATCAAGAAAGATCAGGTGTTTTCGCGCATTCATGTCGCGGATATCGCGCAAGTGCTGGCTGCGTCCATCGCGCAGCCCAATCCAGGGCGAATCTATAACCTTTGCGATGATAACGCCGCCCCGCCCGAGGATGTTCTGGCCTATGCGGCCGAGCTTCTGGGTCTGCCCATTCCCCCCGCTGAGGACTTCGAGACCGCCGAAATGACCCCGATGGCGCGCAGTTTCTACGCGGAAAGCAAACGGGTGCGGAATGATCGAATTAAAAACGAACTGGGGGTGAAATTGCGCTTCCCCGACTATAAGTCCGGTCTTGCAGCCCTCATGACTCAGGATACCACATGACCACCACCTCTGATCTGCCCAACACCTTGCGCTCAAGAATCCAAGAGGTGGTCGAGCGTCCCATTGTGCAGAATCTGATCATCGGCGTTATCTTGGTAAACGCGGTTACGCTGGGGCTGGAAACCTCGAAAGGTGCGATGGAGACGGCTGGCGGCCTGATTATGGTGCTGGATCACCTCTGCCTGACCATCTTTGTGCTGGAACTGATGGCGAAGATCTTTGCCTACCGCCTGCGCTTTTTCACAAGTGGTTGGAATCTATTTGATTTCGCGATTGTCGGGATTGCGCTGGTGCCGGGGGCAGGAAGTTTCTCGGTCCTGCGGGCGCTGCGGATCCTGCGGGTGCTGCGCGTCGTATCGGTCGCACCACGTCTGCGCCGTGTGGTCGAAGGCTTCGTAACGGCGCTGCCCGGTATGGGAAGCGTGTTCCTGCTGATGGCGATGATTTTCTACATTGGGGCGGTGATGTCGACGAAACTGTTCGGCGCGACCTTCCCGGATTGGTTCGGATCGCTTGGACAATCGGCCTATACGCTGTTCCAGATCATGACATTGGAAAGCTGGTCCATGGGCATTGTGCGCCCGGTGATGGAAGTACACCCATATGCCTGGCTTTTCTTTGTACCGTTCATCTTGTTGACCACATTTGCGGTCGTGAACCTGCTGGTGGGTCTGATCGTGAACTCGATGCAAGACGCGCATCATGAAGAGGACGTGGCCAAGACTGACAGCTACCGGGATGACGTTCTGACCCGATTGGACGAGATCGAGCGGCTGATCCGAGACAATCGCTAGGGGGCTCTGTCCCCACAGGCTCACGCAGTGAGCCACCCCCAAGCCTGACGACCAGAGGGAGGTGGGGCGCGGGAGCGTCTGTGGGTTTAGGCCCGCTTTTCGCCGATCTGCGCCACGCCCAGAACGTCCAGCACCTTGGCTTCGATGTCCTTGGCGGACAGCTTGGCGTCCTCGTACATCTTTGCAGGTGACGCGTGGTCGATAAACGTATCGGGCAGCACCATCGAGCGGAACTTGAGGCCGGTGTCGAACACGCCCTCTTCGGCCAGCAGTTGCGCCACATGGCTTCCGAAACCGCCGACAGCGCCTTCTTCGATGGTGATCAGGGCTTCGTGGTTTTCCGCCAGTGACAGAACCAGATCACGATCCAGGGGTTTGGCGAAACGGGCGTCGGCGACGGTGGGCGTGATGCCGCGGGCCGACAGTGACTCGGCGGCGGCTTCGGCCTCGGCCAAACGCGTGCCGAAGGACAAAATCGCCACACGTGCGCCTTCGCGGATCATGCGGCCTTTGCCGATCTCCAGAACTTCGCCCTTTTCGGGTAGTTCAACGCCGACACCTTCACCGCGCGGGTAGCGGAAGGCCGAGGGGCGGTCGTTGATCGAATGGGCCGTGGCGATCATGTGCATCAGCTCG
>CALJDH010000245.1 GCA_938023895.1 uncultured Aliiroseovarius sp. | reverse complement strand
CGCACCGTGGGTGTGATGGGTGACGGACGCACCTATGACTACGCCTGCGCGCTGCGCGCGGTGACCTCGGTCGACGGGATGACGGCGGATTACTATCCGTTCACCCACGAGTTCCTTGGCGAAACCGCCACGCGGATCATCAACGAAGTCAAAGGCATCAACCGATGTACCTATGACATCACTTCGAAGCCTCCGGGAACCATCGAGTGGGAATGAGGTGCGCTGTTACGCACTGAGAACATCAAAACGCCGTCCGTTTGGGCGGCGTTTTCTTTTTCCTCTCGCCAACCTGCATCCGGCTTGCTAGCCCTTGGGACATGACACAGACACCGCAAATCGTACTGACCGGCCATATCGACGTTCCCGAAGATCGGCGCGAGGCCATCCGTGCCGCCTTGCCTGCCCATATCGAGCTAACCCGCGCGGAACCGGGCTGTCTGTCCTTTCTGGTTGTCGAAGACCGATGCCATCCTGGCCGTTTCAATGTCTCAGAACGATTCACGGATCGCGCCGCCTTTGAGGCGCATCAGGCGCGTATGAAATCCTCGGATTGGGCGGCCATCACTGCGGGTGTTCCACGCCACTACACCGTGACCGAGGTTCCTGCGTGACCCCAACCGCCCGCGCCGCCATCTGGATGACTGGGGCCATCGGTTCATTCTCGGTCATGGCGATGGCTGGGCGCGCTGTCAGCCTGCAGTTGGATACGTTCGAGTTGATGATGTACCGGTCAGCGGTCGGGCTATGCATCATTTTGGCGGTTCTAACCCTATCGGGCCGCTGGCACATGATCTCTCGTGACAATCTTGGCCTGCACTTCATCCGCAATTTGGCCCATTTCGCGGGCCAGAACCTGTGGTTCTTTGCGCTGACACTGATCCCCTTGGCACAGGTATTCGCGCTGGAGTTCACCTCGCCGCTGTGGGTCGTCTTCCTGGCCCCGATTGTGCTGGGCGAACGCCTGACGCTTTCACAAGTCCTGTGCGTTGTCAGCGGATTCGTCGGCATTCTGATTATCACCGCACCAACGCTGTCGGAGCCAACAACATCAACAGGAGCATTGGCGGCAGCTGCATCTGCAATCGGCTTTGCTTTAACGGCGATCTTTACGCGCAAATTAACCCGAAATCATTCCACCCTTTCGATCCTGTTCTGGCTGACCAGCATGCAACTGGGATTTGGTCTGTTCAGCGCAGGGATAGACGGTACAATCACCGTTCCACAGGGCCTGAACATTCTTTGGTTGTTCATCATCGGCTGTGCTGGATTGCTGGCTCATACCTGCCTGACACAGGCTCTTTCGCTTGCACCGGCCTCGGTTGTGATCCCGATCGACTTCACCCGACTGCCGCTGATCGCGCTTGCGGGCGCCGTATTCTATGACGAACCGATTGGCGTTGCGCTGATCGTCGGAGGCCTGATCATCATCGCGGCCAACATCTTTAGCATACGCATGTCCGAATCCAAGCGCGCCGCACATACCATCAAACGTATGTAAACGTTAACTTATTCAGAAGTTACTGTGTCAATTGCACATCGGCAACACGCGAATTCGCGACCTGACGTCACATGACCTAAGGTAAGGATTGACCCGAGAAGTCGGCTACAAATACGTTTCCTCAATACTACCGCCCCTGAGGAGAGGGCGGATGTTGAAGAAGTCCCAGGGAGGTGACATGAAGAAGCAAACCTTAACGATTGCAGCCGCATTGACCGTTGCAGCGACATCGGCACATGCAGGTATCGACCGCTCGGGTCAGGATATCGGTGTTTTGTTTGAAGAAGGCAACTATTTCCAGTTCGGCTTCGCCAACGTCGATCCGGACATCACCAGTGAATCCTTTGGCGTCACTCAATCTGCCGTACCGTTCTCGACTTTCTCGTTTGGCTACAAACATCAGTTCAACGACAACCTGAGCTTCGCGTTGATCTGGGACCAGCCCTATGGCGCAGATGTTCAGTATATCGACGGCCCCGCCGCTGGTGGATTCGCCTTCATCGACAGCCAACAGCTGACAGGTATCCTGCGTTATGAGATGGGCAACGGGTTCTCGGTACACGGTGGTGCATTCCTGCAGAAACTGTCGGGCCAGATCGCATCGGCCTCTGGCCTTCTTAACGCCCAAAGTGGGAACGAGCTGGGCGGAGTTGTCGGTGTCGCATATGAAAAGCCCGAGATCGCTCTGCGGGTTGCTCTGACCTATTTCACAGGAATCGATCATACGCTTACCGGTACGCACAATGTGATCAACCCGGCCGAAGGTACAGTACGGATGCCTGAAGCGTTCAATCTGGACTTCCAGACAGGCATCGCGCAGAACACCCTGCTTTTCGGTTCGGTTCGTCATGCGAAGTACGATGGTATTTCGCTTGATACGACTGTTCCAGCAGTCAACTGGGTGAACTTCGTCGATGACGTCACCACCTATGAACTGGGCGTTGGCCGCAAGCTGAACGATAACTGGTCGGTTGCCCTGACATTGGGTTATAGCGGCGGTGCGGATACAGGGACCACGTTCCTTGCCCCTGCAGGCTCGGCTACGTCGGTCGGCCTTGGTGCCTCGTACACCACGGGTGACATCAAGATCTCGGGCGGCGTACGTTACACCCAGTTCGCCGAGAAATCCGTAGGGCCAGTTCCCTTCGAAGGCAGCGCATTGTCCGCTGGCCTCAGCGTCGGGATCGCCTTCTGATCTAACGATCAAATTCCTATCGATGCGCCCCGCCCTTTGGTGGGGCGTTTTCTTTTGTAACAGAAGCATTTGACCCCGTTGCCTCAGGCATTTACCAAAGGGCCGTAACACAAGGTGACAGGCATGCTTTATCAATCCTCAGCGGACTGGCAGTCAGCAACGCATAAGCGCGTGCTTTTCTTTGGCATGTCCGGGCTTGGCAAAACCTATCTGTCCAACCTTCTGCGTGACCAGGGGGACTGGTTCCACTATTCGATCGATTACCGCATTGGCACCCGATACATGGGCGAGCACATCGCCGATAATTTCAAAGCCGAGGCGATGAAGGTCCCCTTCCTGCGCGAGCTTTTGATGTCGGATTCGATCCGGATCACCTCAAAAATTAGCTTTGAGAATCTGACCCCGGTGGCAACATATCTGGGCAAACCCGGTGATGTGGAAAAAGGCGGCCTGCCTATTGATGAATATCGCCGTCGGCAAGATCAGTTCAAAAAGGCCGAGATCTCGGCTTTGATGGACACCGCATCCTTCATTGAACGGGCCGAGCGCATCTATGGCTATCCGCATTTCATCTGCGACAGCGGCGGATCAATCTGCGAATGGATTGATGCCGCCTTGGGCGAGCACGACGCCCTTCTGTCCGAACTCAGCAAGCATTGCCTTCTGGTTTGGCTGCGCGGAGACGAGGCCCACACCCAAAAGCTGGTCGAACGCTTTGACCGCGCGCCTAAACCCATGGCCTATCAGCCCGAATTTCTGGCGCGTGTCTGGGGTGAATATTTAAGTGAATTCAATGTCAAAGAAGATGATGTTGATCCTGATACCTTCATCCGCTGGACCTATGCACAGGCGCTGAACCACCGTCAGCCGCTTTATGAACACATGGCGCGTTATGGCGTGTCGCTCTGCGCGCATGAGGTCGCACAGATTAAGTCGCCGCAAGACTTTGATCGCATGATCGCTGCGGCCATTGACGCGCGCTAAGCGCTCCCCATCTATATCCCTCACATACAAAAAAGGACCGGTTCCATGCCCATCAAAATCCCCTCGACCCTGCCAGCAGTAGACGTGCTGAAGGACGAAGGCGTGATGGTCATGCCCGAGGATCAGGCCGCAAAGCAGGACATCCGCCCGATGCGGATCGCCCTTCTGAACCTGATGCCCAAAAAGATCGAGACCGAGACCCAGTTTGCCCGCCTGATTGGATCGCATCCGCTTCAGATCGAACTGACGCTTCTTCGCCCATCCGAGCATATCTCGAAGAACACCAGCGAGGCCCATATCGGCGCCTTCTATCAGCCGTGGGAAGAGGTGAAGGATCAGAAGTTCGATGGTTTGATCATCACTGGTGCCCCGATCGAGCATCTGCCCTTTGAAGAGGTCACCTACTGGGATGAACTGACCCAAATCCTCGACTGGAGCCAAACCAACGTCCATTCCACCTTCGGCGTCTGCTGGGGCGGCATGGCGATGATCTA
Source organism: uncultured Aliiroseovarius sp. (assembly GCA_938023895.1). GTDB lineage: Bacteria > Pseudomonadota > Alphaproteobacteria > Rhodobacterales > Rhodobacteraceae > Aliiroseovarius. Next base: position 4,847 of record CALJDH010000245.1, on the reverse strand, counting down.
CTACTTCCATGGCGTGAAGAAACACATTCTGGACGCCAAGGCGTTTGGTTGTTTCCCGCAGAAAAACCTGGCACCTGCCTCGCCCTATTTGCGCGGGTTCTCAGACAGTTGCGTGGTGCCCGTCAGCCGCTGGACCGAAATGAAGCAGGAAGAAGTAGACGCTGCCGCTGGCCTTCAGACCCTGCTTGGCTCGGACGAGACAGGCCCCTGCCTGATCGAGGATAAGGCTCATCGCGCGCTCTATATCTTCAACCATTTCGAGTATGACGATCTGACCCTGAAGGGCGAATACGACCGCGACGTGGCCAAAGGCGCGCCGATCAACGTACCGATGAACTACTATCCTGACGACGATCCCACGCAGCCGCCCGAGAACCGCTGGCGCAGCCACGCGCATCTTCTGTATCAGAACTGGATCTCAGAGATGTATATGACCACGCCCTATGACATCACGCAGATTGGTCAGGCTGTGAAAGATCGCCGCGTCTAAGCTGATTGCCAAACGCGGTCTCGGCCCCCATATTGGTGTGAAATCAGGAGTTTGCCTATGTCATTGCCATTTGACGGCGCCATTTCCGAGTTCTTTCGCACATCTGCCCCCGACGCAGTGCGCGACGCCATCAAGAATGGATCTAAGAAGGACATTCTGTCGGAGACCTATCCGTACGATAAGCCGATCGACAAAGAAATTTACGAGGCCGAGCTGGAAGCGCTGCAGCTTGAACTGGTCAAGTTGCAAGCGGATGTGAAAGCCACTGGAAAACGCGTGGTCGTGGTGTTCGAGGGCCGCGACGCGGCAGGCAAAGGCGGCACGATCAAACGCTTCCGCGAGAACCTGAACCCGCGGGTCGCACGGGTCGTGGCGCTGTCCAAACCTTCGGACCGCGAGGCAGGCGAATGGTATTTCCAGCGCTATGTCAAACACTTACCAACCGAAGGCGAAATCGTTCTGTTCGACAGAAGCTGGTACAACCGTGGCGTAGTCGAGAAGGTCTTTGACTTTTGTAAAGACACCCAACGCGAGGCCTTTTTCCGCCAGCTGCCCGAATTCGAAGATATGCTTGTCGATGAAGGCATTCACTTCGTCAAAATCTGGCTAAACGTGGGACGCGCTGAACAACTCCGCCGTTTCCTGTCGCGCGAGAAAGACCCGTTAAAACAGTGGAAACTCAGCTGGATCGACGTCGAAGGCTTGAACCGCTGGGATGCCTATTCGGACGCGATCAAGGAAACACTGGAAAGAAGTCACCGCGACGTAGCCCCGTGGACCGTGATCCGGTCAGACGACAAGAAACGCGCGCGTCTTGCCGCGTTGAAAGCCGTCCTGCACGGCGTTGACTACGCGGGTAAAGATGGCAACGTCGCAAACGCCCCCGACGACAGGATCTGCGGTGGGCCCGAGCTTTGGGCTGAGGGTGAAAATGCCTAAGCGCGGCTATCACCACGGAAATCTTCGTCAGGCGCTGGTCGATGCTGCCCTCGCCCTGATCGAAGAAAAAGGTCCCACCGGCTTCACCCTGTCCGAGGCCGCCAAACAGGCTGGCGTGACGCCTGCTGCGGTCTATCGCCACTTCGCAGGTCGTGAAGACCTGATTGCCGAGGCGGCACGCCAAGGCTACGAGATCTTCGCGGACCTCATGGAATTTGCCTATGACAAGGGCCAACCCTCGGCGCTGGCCAGTTTCGAAGCGACAGGCCGCGCCTATCTGGCCTTTGCCCGCAAGTATCCCGGCCATTACATCTCGATGTTCGAAAGCGGAATATCCGTTAATCGCTCGCCTGAACTGGCGATGGTCTCGTCTCGCGCGATGGGCGTTCTGGAAAAAGCCGCAGGCAAGCTGATCGAGAATATTCCGCCCGAAAAACGCCCGCCCTCGCGCATGATCAGCGCCCATATCTGGGCCATGAGCCACGGCGTGGTCGAACTGTTCGGCCGCGGTAGCCCCGGCCAAAAAAGTCCCTTCCCGCCCGAAGAACTTCTGGAAAGCGGGATCGGGATTTATCTGCGCGGGCTAGGACTCATCAAAGCAGACGACTAAGCACTTCGCATTTCCTTGCTCAAAATATCCTGGGGGAGTCTGAGGCCCATCGGGCCTCGGGCGGGGGCAACGCCCCCTGCAGGCTCACAACGTGAGCCACCGACAGCCTAAGCCAGAAGCTTGTGGCACAGTTCCAGCCCGTCAATCAGCGTATCCACCTCGTCCTTGGTGTTGTACAGCCCAAAGGATGCCCGCGCCGTTGCCGCGACGCCCATATGTTCCATCAAAGGCTTCGCACAGTGGTGCCCTGCCCGAACGGCGATGCCCTTCTTGTCCAGAATGGTCGAGATGTCATGTGCATGTGCTGCCCCGTCCATCGTCAACGAGAAGATCGCGGCCTTACCGGTTGCGTGCCCTTGGACATTCACCCAGTTCAGCCCTGCAAAGCGCTCAGCCGCATAGGCCGCCAAAGACGCCTCATGCGCTGCGACATTCTCCATACCTAGATCCATCAGGTATTCCAGCGCCGCGCCCATACCGATGGTCTGAACGATCCCCGGCGTACCCGCTTCGAATTTTAGAGGCGGCTTGGCATAGGTCACGGTGTCCTTTGTGACCTCGTTAATCATGTCTCCGCCACCGAAGAATGGCTGCATCTCGGCCTGACGGTCGGCGCGGATATAGATCGCGCCGGACCCCGACGGGCCATAAAGTTTGTGGCCGGTGATCGCATAGAAATCACAGCCAATGTCCTGCACATCCACGGGCATGTGCACGGCCCCTTGTGAACCATCGACCAGCACCGGAACGTCCTTGGCGCGCGCACCCGCGCAGATCGTTTTCACATCCACAACGGTTCCAAGCACATTGGAGCATTGCGTGATCGCAATCAGCTTGGTGCGATCCGTGATCGCATCCAGCACTTTTTGCGGGTCCAGCGATCCGTCCAGCTCTGGGTCGATCCATTTCAGAACCACGCCCTGACGCTCGCGGAGGAAATGCCATGGGACGATGTTGGCGTGATGCTCCATCGTGGACAGGATGATCTCGTCGCCTGCCTGCATCCGCGGCGCGGCCCAGGCGTAGGACACAAGGTTGATGCCCTCGGTGGTGCCGGAATTAAAGACGATCTCATCCTCGGAGCCTGCATTCAGGAACTTCGCCACGATCCCGCGTACGGCTTCGTAACGCTCGGTCGAGAGGTTCGACAGGTAATGCAGCCCGCGATGGACGTTGGAGTATTCCTCGGCATAGCCGCGCGTAATCGCGTCGATCACCACCTGAGGCTTCTGCGCCGATGCCCCGTTGTCCAGATAAGTCAACGGCTTGCCGTTTACCTCGCGCGTGAGGATCGGAAATTCACTGCGGATCTTGTTGATATCATACATGAACGGCTCCGATCATTGTGCGGGCAATTCGATGGGTTCGACCCCAAGAAGCACCAGGATGAAGGACAGGGCAAACACGGCCAGCACCATGAAAATCAGGATCGACGTGAAGACGAGACCCGCCGACTGGAACCCGTGGTTTTCAACCGTGAAATGGGTCAGCACCCAGAAGAAGAAAAAGACCGAGGCGAACATCAAAAGTGCCGCCATGGCGGGGGCGATCAGCGTCAGAACGACGGTCAGAACCTGTAGCCCCAGAAAGACGAACTCCATCCAGACCACGGTCATGATGGCGTTCTCCAATGTGCCCTGCCCGCCCATCAGCCGACCAATCACATGGATTGCCACAGCAAGGCCAAACATGACCACGCCTTCGACCAGCCCCAGCGTGGCCGGGTTCGATAGGACTGGCCCCATCAGCTGGGCATCGATTGGGAACAGGATATCCGCGATGACGCTAAGCCCTGTGGCCAGAACGACCATCAACAACAGCGCGGTCCACAGGGTTTCTCGATTCAGCCCTAGGTCAAACAGGTCTCGTGCCACTTTGCGCGGCTCTGGCACGGTCTGAAGCGCCATCCCAAACAGGTATCCGGGGGTGAATTGCATCACTCTGCCTTGCTTGTTTCTACCGGGCCTCGTTCGGCCTCACGCAGATTGATAGACCAGAACAAGATGAACACCACAAGGGCCAGAAGCCCCACTAGCGACAATTGGACACCCGGGCCGATAAAACCTGCTACGAGTCCCCACAGCAGCCAAACGGGTGCTGCACAGAGAAGCGCCCAGAACAGCGCGAAACGCGCGGTATACGGGCTGCCCTTGCCACCAACAATACGCGCAATCAGATGGCTGATCGTTCCCAACGCATAAAGCACCAGAGGCATGATGAAGAGCCAACCCAGCAGGGTCGCACCCAACAGCATGTTCAGTTCTTCACCCGTTTCATGCGCCTGTCGTGCCAAGCGTGGCATCTGGGCTGCAAAGACCAGCGCGCAGGCGAACATCAGGACCGCCAGCGCCCGGTCTTCACGCGGGCTGCCATCCCCCACGCGACGTCGAAACACCGCGCGCGGGCTGCGATAGGCGTGCACCATATCTTGCAGGACAGACACCAGACGCCCCCTTCAGATCAGCCGCGACGACGCGCCAGCCAGGCGTCCAGACGCCCAGTGACTTCGGCAGCGATGTCTTCGTCTTCGATCTCTTCGATGGCGTCAGCCAAGAAGGCCAGAACCAGAAGGTCAGTCGCGATCGGCGTTGGAACGCCACGCGAGCGCAGATAAAACAGCGCCTCTTCGTCAATCGCACCGGTGGTAGAGCCATGCGAACAGATTACGTCATCAGCGTAGATCTCAAGCTCGGGCTTCGCTTGGAAGCTTGCGTCGTCATCCAGAAGAAGCGACTGCGACTTCTGATAGCCATCCGTCTTCTGTGCGTCGGGTTTTACAAGGATCTTGCCTTGGAACACGCCCTTCGC
>CALJDH010000244.1 GCA_938023895.1 uncultured Aliiroseovarius sp. | reverse complement strand
TGGTGCAAACAGTTCTTTATCCATGAACCGCTGAATTGGCTGACGAACCTGACAGGCCTCAGCTTCGGAGACCCGGACCGATTGCGCGTCCTCAGCTGGTCTTCACGCGCCCCGGTGGTCGAGCTGATTGCCGAGCGCCTGCCCCAGACCCTTTGGGTCGTGGGCCTGTCCTATGTCGCGGGCATCCTGATCGCCCTGCCCGTTGGTATCTATTCTGCCTATCGCCAGCATGGCTGGTTCGACCATCTGGGCAGCTTCATCTCGATGATCGGTTATTCCGTTCCGTCCTTCTTTCTGGGCGTCGCGATGATCGTGATCTTCGCGGTGAAATTGAACTGGTTCCCGTCTGTCTATGACACGACGCTGACCGTCACGGACTGGGACAGCATGATGGCCCAACTGCGCCAGATGGTTATGCCGGTCACCATCCTTGCGCTCTATAGCGCCGCCCAAATCAGCCGCTACATGCGCGCCTCGATGCTGGAAAACCTGCACCACGATTACGTCCGCACCGCCCGCGCGAAAGGTGCGTCCGAACCCCGCGTCTTGCTGGCCCATGTGGCGCGCAACTCGCTTTTGCCGGTCGTGACGGTGATCGCCTTGGGCATCCCGCAGGTGCTGGCCGGCGCTATCATCACCGAGCAGATTTTCAAGATTAACGGGATCGGCGCGTTGCTGATCTCATCCATCCAAAGCGGCGATCTGCCCGTGGTGCAAACGCTAACCTTCCTGTTCGCAGTGCTGATCGTGCTGTTCAACCTGCTGGCCGACATCGCCTATGGCCTGCTTGACCCGAGGATCAGCTATGACTGATCTGCCCTACATCGGCGCTCCAGCCAACGGGTTCTGGCAGCGGTTTCAGCGGCACAAAGGGGCTGTGATCGGCGGCGGTTTGCTGGCACTGATCCTGCTTGCTGTCCTGATCGGCCCGCTCCTCTGGCCCCATGCCGCAGGACAAATCAACCTCACCGCCCGCAATCTTGGGCCCAGCTTGTCGCACCCGATGGGCACCGACCATCTTGGCCGCGACCTGTTCGCTGCCGTTCTGCAAGGCGGCCGTGTGACGATCTTGGTCGGCGCCGTCGCCATGGCCTTGTCGGTTCTAATCGGGGCCACCGTCGGCATTCTATCGGGCATGGTCCGCTGGTTGGACGCGCCCTTGATGCGATTGACCGACCTGTTTTTGGCCCTGCCCGTCCTACCTTTGCTTCTGGTCACAATCATGTTGTGGCGCGACAGCCTGCGTGGGCTTTTCGGGGCCGAAGTCGGGATATTCCTGTTGATCGTCGCGATGATTGGCCTGACCAGCTGGATGCAAACCGCACGGATCCTACGGGCCGAAGTTCTGGCCCTGAAAAAGCGCGAGTTCGTCACCGCCGCCACCGCTCTTGGTCTGCGCCCATGGGGGCTGATCCGGAGGCATATCCTGCCCAACGTGATGGGTGTGATCATCGTTTCGGCCACGCTGGGACTGGCAAACGCGATCATCACCGAAAGCGCGCTAAGCTTCTTGGGGCTGGGTTTCCCACCGGATCACCCGACGTGGGGGCGGCTCTTGTTTGACGGAACCGAGTATCTGACGCTAACCCCCGCCCGCGCCATCTGGCCGGGGCTGATGATCACGTTGACAGTTCTGTGCGCCAATTACCTTGGCGACGGGCTGCGCGATGCGCTGGACCCGCGTGGCGGTTTCAGGCGCAAATAAGGACAAGGGTCAGCGCCGCGCACGGCGTTTTAGACCACCAATCCGCGCAAATCGTGCAGCTAAGTCCATTGTCCCAAGACAACTCAGAATTTAGAATACCTTCCCACCCCACCCACGCCAAACGCCCATTATAAGGGTTGCGAAACAGCATCTCCCGCGCCAGATGGAACATATTCCCAGATGCGGAGACGTGAAGATGTTTGAGACCTTCGGTTTTGAGACCCTGACCCCACGCACAGCCTCGATCCTGTTCGGGCTGGGCCTTGGTGCGGCATTCGGCATTCTGGCCGAGATCACGCGCTTCTGTCTGCGTCGTGGCGTGATTGGGGCGGGCATTGAAGGTCGTCAGGCGCTGGCCGTTTGGCTGACTGCTTTGGCTGTTGCTGTGATCGGCACACAAGGTGCGGTTTGGGCGGGCTGGATCAGCTTCGCAGACCACCGCTTCCACGCTCCGACGCTTCCGATCCTATCGCTTGTCGTGGGTGGATTGATGTTCGGTGCCGGCATGGTGCTGACCCGCGGCTGCCTGTCGCGACTGGTCGTTCTGGGGTCCTCGGGCAACCTGCGCGCCATCGTTGTGCTTGGTGTCGCGGCGCTGTCGGCCCTTGCCACGATGAAAGGCGTCTTTGCCCCGCTTCGAAACTCCCTGGGGGCGGTTGAGTTCGCCGCCCCTTCCCTGCCAGCCCTGGGCGCGTTCCTGCCCCTCGCTCTGGCCGCTGTCTTTGTCACGCAAGCTCGTCCCAAGTTGCGCGTGTTGGTACCGGCGGCTTTGCTGGGGGCATTGGTGCCCTTGGGCTGGCTGGGAACCGGATTGGTCCTGATGGACGAGTTCGACCCCATCGCCGTGGAAAGCCTGTCCTTCACTGCACCTCTGGCGGACACGCTTTTTTGGACCGCGGCGGCCAGCGCTGTTGGCGGCAATTTCGGAACCGGTCTAATCGGAGGCGTCATTGCAGGCGCCGCCCTGTCTGCCCTGATCGCCGGGCGCTTTGCATGGCAGGGCTTCGAAGGCACAGGCCAGATGGGCCGCTATCTATCCGGCGGTGTATTGATGGGTATGGGCGGCGTGTTGGCTGGCGGCTGCACCGTAGGCGCAGGTCTGTCAGGTGTTGCGACTCTGTCGACCTCAGCGGTGATCGCGCTGCTGGCCATCATCGCGGGCGCTTGGTTGGCCGCCCGCGTGGATGCACGCATCAATGGCCAAGCGACTTCCGAATTCGGCGCACAGACAGCCACACCAGAAGCACCACAGGCAGCGTAAGCAGCGCCGTCAGCGTCCCTTTGGACATATTTAGCGCGCCTGTCAGTGGATAGAACAGATAGCCTGCCAGCGACACGGCGTAATAGCTGATCGCAACGACGGACAACCCTTCAACCGTTTCCTGCAAGCGCAGCTGCATCTTTGCGCG
>CALJDH010000243.1 GCA_938023895.1 uncultured Aliiroseovarius sp. | reverse complement strand
CAGCCGTGCAGCAGCACTTTGTGGCCCACGGTGACGTTCTGACCGATGGTCAGGGGAAAGCCCATATCGGTGTGGAAGACACAATTCTCCTGCACGTTCGAGCCCGCGCCCACATGGATCAGCTCGTTATCGCCACGCAGGGTCGAGCCGAACCAGACCGAGGCTTTCGAATCGATCTGCACCTTGCCGATCAGGTTGGCATCTGGCGCGATGAACGCGTCTTCGGCGAGTTCCGGGGCGATCCCGTCCAATTCATAGATCATGCGTCTCCCTCCTCAAACTCGGCTTGCAGCTTGCGCACGTGGTCCAGCAGGCTGGGCTGCTGATTACGGCGCTGGCGGGTGGCCTCGACAATGGTGATCAGCTTCTGCGCCGTCTCTTCCAGATCGTCGTTTACCAGCACGTAGTCATAGCTGCCCCAATGGCTGATCTCGTCCCAGCTTTTCTGCATCCGCTTCTGAATCACCTCGTCACTGTCCTGACCACGGCCGACCAGACGGGACCGCAGTTCGGTGATCGAGGGCGGCAGGATGAAGATCGACAGGGAATGCGACGCCATCGAGGAATTGCGGATCTGCACCTCTCCCTGCCAGTCCACGTCAAACAACACGTCCTTGCCGCTTTCGATGGCGCGGCGCACGGGTTCGGCGGGCGAGCCGTAGAAGTTCCCGAAGACGTGGGCGTGTTCCAGCATCTCACCTTTGATTACCATGTCCTTGAACTTTGCTTCTTCGACGAAGTGGTAATCCTTGCCGTCGACCTCGCCGTCACGCGGCGCGCGGGTCGTGGCCGAGACCGAGAAGCTGAGCGTCGGGTCCCATTCCATTAGCCGCTTGGCCAGCGTCGATTTCCCCGCGCCGGAGGGCGAGGACAGGATGATAAGAAGGCCGCGACGATTTTCTGGGGCACTCATGGGGTCACTCCACGTTCTGAACTTGCTCGCGCATCTGATCAATCACATGCTTCAGGTCAAGCCCTACACGGGTCAGTTCGTTAAATTGCGCCTTGGAACACAAGGTGTTGGCCTCGCGGTTGAATTCCTGCATCAGGAAGTCGAGCTTGCGGCCTGCCGGGTCCCCAGCGGTCAGGTGAGACCGGGCTACGGTGATATGGGCGCGCAACCGGTCCAGTTCCTCGCGCACATCGGTTTTCACGGCAATCAGCGCCAGCTCCTGCGCCACACGGTCCTCATCCGTGCCTTCAACCGCGTCCATGACACGGGCCAGCGCGGTACGCAGCGCATCAGCTTGCGCTTGGGAACGTTTATCCAGCAACGCTTCTGACTGCCTGACCAGCACCTCCACCTGATCTACTTGCCCCGACAGGATCTCGGACAGCGCCTGCCCTTCGTCCTGACGCGCGGCTACAAAGGCGTCGACCAAACTGGGGATCTGCTCTTTCAAGGCTTCGATCAGTGGCGCACGGCTATCGGCATCCGCGGCACGCACCTCGATCACACCGCGCAGTTGCGCAATATCGGCCGGGGACACCGGCGTCACCGCCAGCCCACGCATCTCGGCCTCGGTCGAGATTGCCAGCAGGTGCGAGATCGCCTGTCCCAGCCGCTCGGGGTTCACCGCATATTGCCCATCATCTTCCGGATGGGAGACGCGCAACGTAACCGAGACGTTCCCGCGCGCGATCTTTTGCTTCAGTGCCTTGCGCAACGTGTCCTCGACCCCGTCCAGCCCGTCCGGCAGCCGAAGTCGGATATCCAACCCGCGCGCATTTACCGATCTCAGGTCCCAAACCCAGGTAAATCCGTTGAGTTCACCAGTTGCGCTGGCATATCCGGTCATCGAGTAAATCATGGGTGGTTAACCATTTGATAAGATTTTCCGCCAAATTCGATCAGAATGTGACATATTAAGACATCGGTAAGCATTACCTACGTATTCGTTAACAAACGGTCACCGTGAGAACAAGGATCAGGCGGATCCAAAACGGGACCACACTGTCGGGAACAAAGAGATGAAGATCGAGTATTTGCGTAACGGGAATGTTGTGTCTCTTGTGTCCGCCCGGCACACCAAATCCTATCCGGCGATTGCACAGGTCGAGGCCTATTGGCACGCGCTGCGCAACGGACGTCTTTGCCCCACGCGGAAAGAAGTCGATCCGCGCGGCATGGCGGGCGCGCTGCATGAAGCGTTTGTCCTTGAAAAAATCGCACCGGGGCTTGCCCGTATTCGGCTTGCCGGACAGCATCTGAACGACGTCCTGGATATGGAAGTGCGCGGGATGCCGATCTCGGTTTTCTTCGAGGCCGATGCCCGAAAAGAGCTGCACCGTGCGCTTGAAGCATTGTTCGATATGCCCGCGCAAATCACCTTGTCCCTGACAACGGAACCCAGAGCTTTCCGAAAGCCCATCGCGGCGCAGATGGTGTTGCTTCCGCTGAGCGATGAGGATGGCCAAATCACGCGGGTGCTAGGGGCTTTGCAAGTTGACGGCGAGTTGAAGCGCGGTCCGCATAGGTTCTCGATCTGCGCCGTCGACACAAGCGCGATCGTCGTCAATCCGGATGTGGCTGCGTCATTGGCCACGTCTGAAAAAGCTTATGACGAAGGTAAAAGCGCAGTGGAACAGTCGCGCGAAAAACTGGATCGGCGCTTGGGGACCAGCCCCGGGCTACATATGGGGCATGTTTATCGCGAGCCTACGCCGGGCGGCGACGACGGCTTTCGTAGCTTTGCTGAGGCACAGCGACATTTCAGCCTGCACGAGGATTTTGACGTATCTGGAACTGGAAGTTCGGCCAAACGAGCACATTTAACACTGGTGACGTCCGACTAACTTTGCCTGTATGCGGGAGCACCGAGCGTTCTGCTCTGCTTCGGGTGAAGAAAAACGCCCCGGCGATATTGCCGGGGCGTTTTTGATTTAAGTCTAGAAATCGCTTAGCTCGCCTTGGCGGCCAGAGCATCCCCGTTACGGCGGGCCGACAGCTCTTCCGCGACCAAGAAAGCCAGCTCCAGCGATTGGCTGGCATTCAGGCGCGGATCGCAAGCGGTGTGATAGCGATCCGACAGATCCTCGTCGGTCACGGCACGCACGCCGCCGGTGCATTCGGTCACGTCCGAACCGGTCATCTCGAAATGCACGCCACCGGGCACGGATCCCTCGGCCTTGTGTACGGCGAAGAACTCTTGCACTTCCTTCAGCACGCTGTCGAACGGGCGGGTTTTATAGCCCGAAGCCGATTTGATCGTGTTGCCATGCATCGGGTCACAGGACCAGACGACGTTGGCGCCCTCTTCCTGCACGGTCTTAATCAGACGCGGCAGATGCTCGGACACTTTACCAGCCCCAAAGCGTGCGATCAGGGTCAGACGGCCAGCTTCGTTTTCTGGGTTCAGCTTCTCAAGCAGGATCTTCAGATCCTCTGCGGTGGTGGTCGGACCACATTTCAGGCCGATCGGGTTGATCACGCCGCGCAGGAACTCAACATGCGCGCCGTCGGGCTGACGGGTGCGGTCACCGATCCACAGCATGTGGCCGGAACCTGCAACGGTCTTGCCGGTTGTGGCGTCCAGACGGGTCAGAGCCTCTTCATATTCCAGCAGCAGGCTTTCATGCGACGTGTAGAAATCCACAGTCTGCAGCGTGTGCATACGATCTGCGGTTACACCAGCCGATTGCATGAAGTCCAAGCTGTCCTGAATACGCTCGGCCATCGCGCGGTACTTTTCAGCCTCGCCCGAGGCGGTGAAGTCCAGCGTCCATTTGTGCACCTGGTGCACATCCGCCAAACCACCGGTCGAGAACGCGCGAAGCAGGTTCAACGTCGCCGCTGACTGCGTGTAGGCCTGCAGCATCTTCCGCGGATCCGGGATGCGAGCGTCCGAGGTAAAGTCCAGCTCATTGATGATATCACCGCGGTAGCTGGGCAGTTCGACGCCTTCTACTGTCTCGGTCGGAGCCGAACGTGGTTTGGCGAACTGACCGGCCATACGGCCAACTTTGACGACCGGTACCTTGGCGCCGAAGGTCAGAACCATGGCCATCTGCAGCATCACTTTGAACGTGTCGCGAATGCCATCGGCCGAGAAATCCGCAAAGCTTTCAGCGCAATCCCCGCCTTGCAGCAGGAACGCTTCGCCACGCGACGCGCGGCCCAGCTCCTCGCGCAGGCGCATGGCCTCGCCGGCAAAAACCAAGGGCGGATACTTTGCAAGCTGCGCCTCGACCTCGGCCAGCGCGGCCGGATCGGTATAGTCTGGCATCTGTACCCTTGGCTTGTTGCGCCAGGTCGACTTGTCCCACTCCGTCATGGTTTTCTCCGTTAAATATCTGTCTTTGCCCACGATACGGGCGAGGCTTCTTTTATCCTGTCCATCGTTAACGTGCAAACAGAGTTGTGAAACACGATTGTGACGGAAATTTCGCATCGTTTGTCGCATATGTATTGGTGCGCTATGATCGGCAAAAAAGCGTCTTGCTGCGGGCCTCTAAACCTGCTGAATTTGTCGCTACCTTTATTGAACCCATGAAGAAAAGGGTGAGTCGGATGGCCAAACTGTCAGAGATGAATGCACAAGCCGCGCATCGGTTTGTGTTCGTTCTTGTTGACGGGTTCACCCTTTTGAGTTTCGCAGGCGCGGTAGATGCGTTGCGGATTGCCAATCGCGCCAGCGGAAAGAAGCTTTATGATTGGGTGATCCTGACGGAAGATGGTGGTCAAGTCACATCGTCGGCCGGGCCAAGCTTTGTCGCAGATGGACCTTTGGAAGAACTGCGCCGCGATGATACGCTGGTTCTGGTGTCCGGCGTCGACGTGCAAAGCAAATGCAGCACGAAACTGTTGAACTGGCTACGACGCGAAGCCCGTCGTGGGGTTCGCATCGCGGGGCTATGTACAGCTGCGCATATTTTGGCCAAGACCGGGCTTCTGAATGACAAGCGCGCCACGATCCACTGGGAAAACCATGACAGCTTTTCCGAAGAATTCGACGAAGTTGAGCTGACCAAGCGCGTTTTCGTGGTCGATGGAAAGATCATGACCGCCGCCGGCGGCACCGCTGCAATTGACTTGATCCTGAAGATCATTGCCGAAGATCAGGGCGAGGACGTCGCAAACGTTGTGGCCGATCAACAGATCTATACGACGATCCGAACCGAAAGCGACAGCCAGCGTCTGTCCGTGCCCACCCGCATCGGCGTCCGGCACCCGAAGCTTTCCGATGTGATCCGCAAGATGGAAGCCAACATCGAAGAGCCGATCTCGCCGTCGGTGCTGGCCACCGAGGTCGGGATGTCCACGCGTCAGCTTGAACGCCTGTTCCGTCGCTATCTGAACCGCTCGCCCAAACGCTATTATATGGAATTGCGCCTGCAAAAAGCGCGCAACCTTCTGATGCAGACAGATATGAGCGTGATCAACGTCGCTTTGTCTTGCGGGTTCTCAAGCCCGTCGCATTTCTCGAAATGCTACCGGTCTCATTATGACACAACGCCCTATCGCGAACGCGGCAGCCGCGGGGCTAAACCTGCGTGATCCTGCGGACCGAACGACTCGTCTTGCGACCTCCGCAGGCGCATGACCTCGAGGCACTGCATCACATATTCTCGAACACTCAGGCGATGCGGTTTTGGAGCCACCCGGCCCACGAAACGCTTGAGGCGACCCAAAAAACGCTGGACGGCATGCTCTGGTCCCAGAAAGAAACCGGGCTTGAATTTGTGGTCGAGCACGACGGTGCGGTCATCGGCAAAGCCGGCCTGTGGCGTATGGCCGAGCTAGGATACATCCTGCACCCCGACCATTGGGGACAGGGCTTGGCGCGCGAAGCCTTGGGCAAGATCATCGACGCCACCTGGGATATGCATTCTTCTTTGCCTGAAATCACGGCTGAAATTGACCCCAGAAATACCGCATCAGCACGGTTGCTGACGCATTTAGGATTCAGGCTGACGCATTCCACGCGCGCCACAATCCAGATCAATGGAGAATGGTGCGACAGCGATTACTATGCCGCGTCGCGTCCGAATCCTGACGGCCCGTAAAGCCTGGTGATTTTTTGAGCAAATCACCTGCTTCGGCCTTTTCTTTTCCGATGTCCGCGCCTAGGGTCGAGACCGGAATTTTCCAATTGGGAGTACACAAAATGAAAAAACTTCTGCTCGCAACAGCAGCCTCCGCTTTGACCTGCGGCGCTGCGTTTGCTGACGATCATGCCGTCAAAATCGGCGTTCTTCTGGCCTTCACCGGCCCTCTGGAATCTCTGGCTCCGCCGATTGCTGGTGGTGCTGAAGCCGCGATCAAAGAAATCAGCGACAGCGGCAAGTTCATGGGCGGCAAGGCTGTCATGCCGGTGCGCGCAGACTCGACCTGTGTCGATTCGGCAGCTGCAACCGCTGCGGCTGAACGTCTGGTGACCGGTGAGGGCGTTGCCGGCATCGTTGGCGCCATGTGCTCGGGCGCAACCGGCGCTGTTCTGACCGGCGTGTCGATGCCGAACGGTATCGCCCAGGTGTCGCCCTCGGCCACCTCGCCCGCCCTGTCGACGCTGGAAGACAACGGCCTGTTCTTCCGTCTGGCCCCCTCGGACGCCCGTCAGGGTGAACTGATGGCGGACATCATCATGGGCAAAGGCATCAATTCGGTTGCCGTGACCTATACCAACAACGACTACGGCAAAGGCCTGGCTGACAGCTTCGCCGCGGCCTACGAAGCTGCTGGTGGCGCGGTCACCATCAACGCCGCCCACGAAGACGGCAAAGCCGACTATTCGGCTGAAGTTGGCGCGCTGGCATCGGCCGGTGGTGATGCACTGGTTGTTGCAGGCTATGCAGACCAAGGTGGTGCAGGCGTGATCCAAGGCGCACTGGACAGCGGTGCGTTTGACACGTTCGTACTGCCCGACGGCATGGTTACCGACGCTCTGACCGCCAAGTTCGGCTCGGATCTGGACGGCAGCTTCGGCCAGCACCCTGCATCGCAGAACGACGGCGCTGTGAAACTGGAAGAGATGCTGGCAGCTGCGGGTATTGACGGTGGTTCGGTCTACGCCAAAGAAGGCTACGACTCGGCTGCTATTCTGCTGCTGGGCATGCACAAAGCAGGCGCCACGGACGGTGCTTCGGTTTCGAAGGCCATTCTGGAAGTCGCCAACGCCCCGGGCGAGCCGATCGGACCGGGTGAACTGGCCAAAGCGCTGGAAATCCTGTCGAACGGCGGCGACATTGACTATGTCGGTGGTTCGGACGTCGAGCTG